>JAKACL010000038.1 GCA_021821425.1 Pseudomonadota bacterium | reverse complement strand
TCAATCCTGAAACAATGGGGACGCGGAAGCCATGAGAGACCTTTTCGTTACCGGCGTTATTTTCAGCTTGCTGCCGTTTGTTTTCAAACGTCCCTGGCTGGGTATCTTGCTGTGGTCGTGGCTGGGCTACATGAACCCGCACCGGCTGGCATGGGGCTTTGCTTACGATTTCCCCTTCGCCATGGTGGTCGGGCTCGTCACCATCGCCGCTTTCATGTTCTCGAAAGAGAAAAAAGAAATGGTCTGGTCGCGCGAGACGGTCCTGCTGCTGATCTTCGTAGGCTGGATGCTGTTCACCACGTTCTTTGCCTTTTATCCCACCGATGCCTGGTTGCAGTGGGACAAGGTGTGGAAGATCCAGCTGATGATTTTTCTCACTGCGCTGATCATCAACGACCGTCACAAGCTGCATTGGCTGATCTGGGTGATCGCCGTGTCATTCGGCTTTTATGGCATCAAGGGCGGAATTTTCACCATCATCAATGGCGGGGCCTACCGGGTGCAGGGTCCGGCGGAAACCTTCATTGGCGGCAACAACGAACTGGCGCTGGCAATGGTGATGGCGATCCCGCTGATCCGCTATTTGCACCTTCAGGAAGTCAAGAAGTGGGTCAAGATCGGACTTGCAAGTGCCATGGTGTTGACCGGCGTCGCCGCGGTGGGCAGCCAGTCGCGCGGGGGGCTCGTGGCCATTGTGGCGATGGGCGTTTTCCTGTGGCTCAAAAGCCGCAACAAAATCGTTACCGGCATCTATATGGCGATGGCCGTCGGCATCATCGCCATGGTCATGCCGCAGGAATGGTACGACCGCATGAATACCATTCAAACCTATGAGGAAGACCAGTCGGCACAAGGCCGGATCAACGCCTGGCATACGGCATACAACGTGGCCAAGGATCGCGTTACCGGCGGTGGCTTTGAAATGTGGCGGCCGCCCGTCTTCCGGCAATATGCACCCAACCCGTTCAATACGCGTGACGTGCACAGTATTTACTTCGAGATCATGGGCGAACAGGGATTCATCGGCTTCGGCCTGTTCATGCTGCTTGGTCTGCTGGCGTGGATTCGCGCCCAGCAGGTCATCAATCGATGTAAAAAAGACCCTGAAAACAAATGGGCATCCGATCTGGCGTCCATGATACAGGTGAGCCTGATTGGCTATGCTGCAGGCGGCGCGTTCCTTGGAATGGGCTACTTCGACCTGCCCTATCACCTGATGATTATTCTCGTCCTGACCGCCAAGTTTTCGGGTGTGCTGGGCAAAGCTGCGCCTGCCCCGATTCCGGTGCGAAGCGGCGTGCCCTTGCATCCGTCCAGTCGCTTCGACCATGTGGGGGCGGGGGGGCGCATCAACATGTAGGCGGGCGCACCCTCGCCCCGATTTCTTCCACGAAAAGCGTGGACTTCACGCAATCGACCAACTGCCTGGAGGGCAACGCGGTGGGCCTCTCAGCAGCGAGGGGTGGGGCTGCCAAGCCCGAGGCCATGGCACTCAGTGCTCGTTTGCCGCCATCCATTGCTCCAGCATCACCACCACCCAGATCATCACGCCGTAGTAGCTGGCGTGCGGCCCACGCTGCATGGCGAGCATATGGTCGAGGTAGGCTGGCTGGATCCAGCCGCGTTTTTTGACGTCCGACAGGCTGTCGCCGACCAGCTCGCCGAGCGGGGCATATTCATTGCTCCATACGCCGAACGGCAGGCCGAAGCCGTGCTTGCTCTTGTTGATGATTTTTTCCGGAAGCAGGTCGGCGAGCGCTTCCTTGAAGAACCAGCGCAGCTTCTGCCCGCGCACCTTGTAGTCGGCGGGCAGGTGGTTGGCGAAGGCCACCATGCGGTCGTCGAGCAGCGGGTAATGCACTTCGATGCCCGCGGCCTCGGTCATGGTGCCCACCTTGCGCAGGTCGTTGTCGGCCAGCGTGAATTTCAGGTCCAGGTGCATCATGCGGTTGAGGTAGTGGTCCGAAGCAGTGCGCTGATACACCTCGGTCAACGCGGCATCGGTCGTCGCGGGGTCGACGCTCCCGATGAAATCCGCGGAAAAAATCTGGTCGAGCGGCGTGCGGTGCAGGAAGTTGTAGCTTTCCAGCCGCAGCGGCAGCCCGATCCGCGCCTGGGCGACGTAGCTTTTCAGCTTGGACAGCGGAAACCTGTCCGAAAGGCCTGGCAGATTTGCGATCGGCTCGATCAGGCCGCGTCGCAGCACGGCGGGCAGGCGGGCATAGGCCTCGAACAGGCCCTGCTTGGCGTAGCGCGCATTGCCGCCGAAAATTTCGTCGCCGCCATCGCCGGCGAACATGTTCTGGAAACCGGCTTCACGTGCGGCCCTGGCGCAGAAGTAGGTCGGCACCGCCGACGCATTGCCGAACGGCTCGTCGTATTCGCGCGCGATGAGGGGAATCGCCGTCACGATGTCGGCCGGCTTCAGGTAGTACTCGTGGCTGTTGCAGCCGAAGCGCTCGACGGCGCAGCGCGCGTATTCCATCTCGTCGAAGCCCGCGGCGTCGAAGCCGATCGAAAAGGTGTCGACCGGGGCGCCGCGCGCGGCGGTAAGCGCGCCGACCACGGTCGAGCTGTCGGTGCCGCCGGAAAGAAACGCCGCGGTGGCCGGCGCATCGGCGTCCCGCACGGCCTGCGTCAGCGTGTCGCGGAAGTCGGCGCGATGGCGTGCGAAGCCGGCGTCCACCGGGCTGTAATCGGCCTGCCAGTAAAAGCCGGTGGCGAGGCGGCCGTCGCGCAGCACGGCGTACTGGCCCGGCAGCAGCTTCTTTACGCCCTGGTAGAGGCTGCGCGGCGCCGGAATGGCGTGGAAATAGAGGTAGTCGTAAATCGCCTGCGGGTCGATGACATGGCCCACGGCGGGGTGGGACGCCACGCTTTGCGCGCTGCTGCCGAATGCCAGGTGGCCGCCGTGCCGGGCGAAGCACAGGCGTTCGGCGCCGACGCGATCGAGCGCCAGAAACGCGGCTTTTTTCTGCGGCTCCAGCACAGCGAGGGCGAAGGTGCCGTGCATCCGCGCCGGCAGCTTTTCGCCATGACGCAGCCAGCCGTGCGCCGCCGCCGCGGCCGGGTTCCGCTGCTGCGCGAGCGCGGACAGATCGTCGTCGAGAAAACGCGGCCGCCCGTTCAGCGCGACGGCCAGCCCGTTTTCCAGATGGAGGACCGCCTTGCCGAAGCGCGATGCGGCCGCCATGCCCAATTGCGGGGTGCTGTGCGTGTGCGGGGTGCTTTCCTTCGAGAGACGGGCCGCGTCGCCCATATGCCGGATCAGATCCTGATGCGCGCCGTGATCGCCCAGCCAGCCAAAAATGCCATCCATGGTGTGTTGTGTCGGTGTGATGCGGGATAATGTCCGCCAATATAAACGAGCCTGCCCCTTGGCACGAATCCTGTATGTTCGCCAGGACCGGCATATTGTCAGAAAGCCCAGCCCGTTGAACGCATTCCTCACCAAAGTCGGCAAGACCCTTGCCTGGCATGCACGCCGCCTGCAGCGCAACGCGCGCAGCATGCACTGGTCGATTTCGCGGCCGCCCGCGCAGCGCCCCGTCATCGTCGTCGGCTGCTCGCGCGCCGGCACCACGCTGGTCTACAAGACTCTGTCCGAGTCGCGCGAGCTCGGCACCCTGCAACGCGAAACCCACGATTACTGGACCGGCCTGCATCCCCTGTCCGACAAGCACTGGGACACCCATGCGCTGGATGCGGACGACGCCAGTGCAGCCGACCGTGACACCGTCAGCCGCTATTTCTACAGCTGGACCGGCCGCCATCGCTGGGTCGACAAGAACAACCAGAACGGGCTGTGCGTGCCCTACCTGCAGGCGTTATTCCCCGACGCGGTATTCGTCTTCGTCAAGCGCAGCCCCGGCGACAACCTCAATTCGCTGATCGAGGGCTGGCGCAAACCCGATGAATTCGCCACCTGGTCGAACGACCTGCCGGCCCGGGTGATGGTGGAAAACGGCACGCTGACCCAGTGGTGCTTCTTTCTGGCCGACGGCTGGCGCGAATATGTCAATGCGCCGGTCGAAGACGTCGCCGCCTTCCAGTACAAGGCGATCAACCAGGCCATCCTCGAAGCAAAGGCGCAACTCCCCGTCGGGCAGTGGGTCGAGGTGTTCTACGAGGATTTTCTGCGCGACCCGGTCGCCACCTTCCGCCAGGTGTTCGAAGGCTGCGGCCTCGACTTCGACGCCCGCCTGCAGGCGCATTGCGCCGATGTGCTCGACATTCCCTACAACGCCTTCTCCGAAATCCGCCTCGACAAATGGAAGGATGGCCGCAACCGCGACAAGATCGAGCGCGTGCTGCCGCAGGTGGCGGACGTGGCCGGCCGGATGGGGTATTGATGACCGCATTGGCGCTTGTGCTTGCTGCGCTGCTGCTGCTGTGGGGCAGCGTGCTGCTGGCCTTTGCCCGTCCGCTCGCGGCCCGCTGGCGCGAGCCGGTGCTGCGCCATCCGGTACTGGTCATCGAAAGCGACGACTGGGGCGCGGGCCCGCTGGAACAGGGCGGGGCATTGGCCCGCCTGTCCGCTGTACTGCAAGGCATCCGCGACCGCAGCGGTCGGTCGGCGGTCATGACCCTCGGCGTGATCCTGGAAGTCCCCGACGGCCCGCGCATCGCCGCCTCCGACTG
Organism: Pseudomonadota bacterium; assembly: GCA_021821425.1. The sequence continues at coordinate 9,773 of JAKACL010000038.1, read as the reverse complement.
CAGCGAATACCATGCGTTGCCGCTGGCCGACGCCCGCTTCGACGCCGTGCGTGCCGCCATGAAGTCGGGCATCGCCGCCGGCGTGTTCGCACCGCAGCTGCATGGCCAGTGCCATTACTGGCCGCCGGCGCTGATGACCGCGGCGCAGCACGACGCCGCCGTGCGCGACTGGCTCACCGCGTCCGCGCCTGCCACGACCGAAGGCTTGCCCTCGCCGCTGCAAAGCCGCTGGGTCGATGCATCCGGCCTGCCGTCGCGCGCGCTGACGGCCGATGCGATCCGGCAGGCGGTTGCCGCCGAAGCACAGGCCTATCAAACCCTGTTCGGCAGCGCGCCGCAGGTGGCCGTCGCCACCACCTTCGTCTGGACCGATGCGGTAGAAGCCGCGTGGGCGCAGGTTGGGATCGACACCGTCATCACGCCCGGCTGCCGTGCCACCTGCCGCAATGCTGCCGGCCAACCCGGCTGCGTCGATGCCACCCTGCTGACAGGCGAGCGTTCGCTCGCCGGCCAAATCTATCTGGTTCGCGACGTCTATTTCGAACCCGCACTGGGGCATGCGCCGCAGCGCCTGGTCGACGGGTTGATCACCCGCACCTGGCAGGGCCGCGCCTGCCTCGTAGAAACCCACCGCTTCAATTTCCTGCATGCGCCGGACGCCAGCCTGGCCGCGCTTGAAACCGGCCTGCGCGATGCGCTCGCCCGCTGTCCCGACCTGCGCTTTGTCACGCCGCTCGAACTTGCGCGCGCAATCCGGCAGCGCGACCCGGACTGGATCGAAAACCGGCTCAAACTGCGGCTTTCCGCCTGGCGGGCACGGCTGCCCGAGATCCCGCGCTTTCGCCGGATCGCGCAGCTCAGTGGCCTTGCGCTGCCGTTGGCGCTGCTGGGGGCGCGCGCATGAGCCCGCGCTTCTCGGTCGTCATTCCCGCCTTCAACGCCGCCGCCACGCTGGCGCGCGCGATCGAGTCGGTGCGCGCGCAAAACTGGCCTGCGCACGAAATTCTGGTCGTCGACGACGGTTCGACCGATGCTACAGCCGAAGTCGCGGCGGGATTCGACGGCGTGCGCCTGATCCGGCAGCGCAACCGCGGCGTCTCGGTCGCGCGCAATGCCGGTGCTGCCGCGGCCACCGGCGACTGGCTGGCGTTTCTGGATGCCGACGACTGGTATGCGCCCGACCGCATCCGGCTGCATGCCGAATGGATCGCCGAGGGCGCGCCGCTGGATTGCCTGACCGGCGACTACGAATACCGCGACGATGCCGGCGCATTACTCGGCACCTCGATGGCGCAGCACGCATCCGGACGCATGATGCTGGCGAAGGCATCCGGCGCGGCGCGGGCGGTGATCGAAACCCCCGCCGAAATCGCCGCCTTCGTCGCCGACCATTTCGGCGACACCCACACGCTGTCGGTGCCGCGCGCGCGCTTCATCGAACTGGGCGGCTACCCCACCGGATACAAGGTCTGCGAAGACGTACATTTCCTCACCCGGCTGGTGGCGGGCAGTCGCCGCATCGGCGTGGCGTGCCAGAGCCTCGGCGTCTATGTGATCCACGGCGGCAGCGCCACCCGGCGCGATCCGGTGGCGGCGCAGCGCGAAAACGTGCGCACGCTGACCGACCTGGCACGGCTGGCAGAAAATTTCCCCGCCGCCGTGCAGACAGGTGTGGCCGAGCGGATGGCCAGTGCGCGCTACAACCTGGGTTGCGCGCTCAGCAAAAGCGGTCAGCGCGCCGCCGCAGTCAAGGCCGTGCTGCCTTCCTTCGTCGAACGGCCCAACTGGCAAAACCTGCGCACGGTGTTGTCGATGCTCCGGGGATGACATGCCATGAACAACCAGCGCCTGTGGATTGCTTCGTTTCGCTTGCAGCGCTCCCCGTCATCGCGAGGCCAAAAGGGCCACGGCGATCCAGCTAGATCATTAAACCGATATCCATGAACCGCCTGCTCGTCCTCACCGAACTCTTCCTGCCCACCAAGGGCGGCACCGCCGTGTGGGCGGCCGAAGTTTACAAGCGCCTGGGCGGCAAGGAAATCCACATCGTTACCGCCGATGTGCCGGGCGCGCAGGCGGTCGACGCCGTCCACCCCAATACCATTCATCGCCTGAACCTCAAGCGCGTGCCCTGGCTGCGTCCTGAATCGCTGGCAATGTACGCGCGCTTCTTCTTCAAGTCGCTGGCACTGGCGCTGAGTCACCGTTTCGATGCGGTCCATGCCTTTCGCGCCCTGCCCGAAGGTCTGGTGGCATGGGCGGTGGCGCGCCTGACGTTTCGCCCGGTCGTAATCTATGCGCATGGCGAAGAACTGACCACCTGGGGACGCGGTGGAAAATACAAGGCAATGCGCTTCGCGCTGCGCCACGCAAACCGCGTGATCGCGAACAGCGAGCACACCCGCGATACCTTGCTCGGCATGGGTATCGACCCGGGACGCATCGCAATCATCTATCCGGGCGTCGACGTGTCGGTATTCAGGCCAGGCCTGGACGTCAGCGGTCTGCGTGAAGAGCTCGGCATTCGGCCTGACGACAAACTGGTGTTCTCGGTCGGCCGGCTGTCGCGCCGCAAGGGCTTCGACCAGATGATCCGTGCCGTCGCGCAACTGCATGCCCAGGGCATTCCGGTGCGCTATGTCATCGCCGGCATCGGCGAGGACGCCGATTACCTCGATGGCCTGATCGCGGAACATAATGTGCGGGATGTCGTCCACCGGATGGGCGCGGTGAGCGAGGCCGACCTGCCGCGCTGGATGAATGCCTGCGATGTGTTCGCCATGCCCAATCGCGACATCAATGGCGACAACGAGGGATTCGGCATGGTGTTCATCGAGGCGGCCGCGTGCGGGAAGCCGAGCCTGGCGGGCGAAGCAGGGGGCACGGGATCGGCGGTGCTGCACCAACAAACCGGCGTTCGGGTGGATGGCGCGACGGTGGATGCCGTGTCGGACGCCTTGCGCAGCCTGTTGACCCGGACTGCGCTTACCGAGGAAATGGGGCACCATGCTCTGCTTAGAGTCGAACGCGAATTTTCCTGGGAACGTGTCGCCGAAAAAACCCGGAACCTAACCTGACAGCCCTTCGACCTTGACCCCCATTCATGACTGACACTCCGCAAGCCTGGCCCGTCGCTGTCTTTGCCCATAATGAGGCACGCAACATCATTGCCTGCCTCGACAGCCTGCAGGTTTCCACCCGTCACACAATCGAATGTTATGTGCTGGCGAATGCCTGCACCGATCGAACCGAAACGCTGGTGCGCGCATACGCGACCCGCCATCCCAATGTCCATCTCGTCTCCATCGCGCTGGGCGACAAGGCCAATGCCTGGAATGTGTTTGTCCATGAGGCGTCGCCGCGCGAGGCTTCGCACTATTTTTTCATCGATGGCGATGTGCGCGCCACACCGGGTGCGCTTGATGCCATGGCGCTGGCGCTGAAGCAGAATTCGCAGGCCAATGGCGTGTCCGCCTTGCCAAAAAGTGGACGCGGCATCGAGGCATTCAAGCGTGACATGCTGGAAAACAAGGGTGTTGCAGGCAACTTGTATGGGCTGCGCGGCGCCTTTGTTGAACGTATCCGCAGCCGGGCGATCAATATGCCCATTGGCACCATCGGTGAGGACGCGCTGATGGGGGCGATGCTGAAGTGGGATTTGCGCGGAGACACACGCTGGGACAACAACAAGGTGACCGTGGCCCACGAAGCGGGATTCGAATTCGACTCCGTCTCGCCCTGGTTGCCGCGCGAATGGAAAAAATATTTCAGGCGGCGCGTACGCTACAGCGTGCGGGGTTACCAGAACAAAATGCTGGGGAAAGCCATTCAACCCGACGGCTTCGAATTGCTTCCGCAGCATATCCGTAATCTGTACCCGCGTTTTCCTGAAGTGCTCCGTCTTGAATGGCGCGGCTTGAATACCCTGTTCGACTGGCTTGCGATCCGTGAAATCAATGCCGCCGAATAATCGAAACGCATGTTTGGATACAAAGAGGACTCGATTCGATGAGAAATTTTGACAAAGTACTGCTTTCATGGCTTGTCATGCTGTTGCCCATTGCATCGGCAAAGGCCGCCTGGGAGCCCACGCAGGCTGAGATGGCCGCGCTGCCGCCGTATTGCGCAGCGCGTTTCAACCAGGGATCGGATGCGTTCAAAAACTGGCAAAAAACCATGGGAAGCGATTTCATTCATATCCATCACTACTGTGTCGGACTGAAATTGCTGAACCATGTACGCGGTTCGTCAAGCTCCAAGAAAAACGAAACCCTGGGTGCGGCTGTGAGGGAGTTCGACTATGTATTGACGCATGCTGCGCCCGACTTTTACATGCGCCCGGAAATCCTGATGAATCGCGGCATCGCCCTGTCGATGATGAAACGTGACGGCGAAGCAGTGAGCAACCTGCTCCAGGCAATTGAACTGAATCCCAAGCAGCCGCGCGCCTACCTGACGCTGGCCGATCTGTACGGCAAGATGAAAAATCGCGGCAAGGCCTTGGAAACGGTCAGCGAAGGCTTGCGGCACAACCCCGATACCAGAAGCCTGCAACGTCGTTACAGCGAACTGGGCGGCAAGCTGCCGTATCCTGAACCGATTCGATCGGCGCGGGAGGCTGACACGGAAGCCGCCACACCGGCAGATGTCGCGCCAGCTGCGGTGACCGCAGCGCCGGCCGAGCCCGACAAGGCAGAACCCGCTGCTGCCCCTGCGCCGGGCGAGCAACCGAAAATAGGTTCGCCGAATAATCCCTACTGCCGCTTTTGTCCGGATTGACCGCGCCGGATACCTGCGCCACCCATCAGCAGGTCACAGGTGCTCAGTCCGGTCAACAAAGGCTTGCAGGCGTTCCCACAAATCCGCAGTGATGTCGGCATGTTGTGCTGACACATCGTGGCGGCAGGCTGGATCGGATTCCAGATCGTACAGGCGCAGTACATAGTTGCTATTGAGCGGCTGATACACGAGTTTCCAGCGGCCATGACGGAGCATACGGTCCTTGGCGGCAAGTATCCCCTCGCCGTATTCCTGTTTGATCGCCAACGTGCCGCTGGCCCGATCCGGCACCTCCATCAGCTCCAGCAAATCCGGATAGCGCAGATGGTCCTCGGGCAGACCGGGAATGTCGGTGATCCAGATGCCGGTTTCATTGAAGGCGTCGAGCTCCGGGCAGACGCCGTTCGCTGACAGGCAGCCCGCAAGCGATACCCCGTCCATCGCAGGAGCCGGGGGCTGGCCGGCAAGTTCAAGCAGGGTGGGGGCCAGATCGATCGAACGCACCACCCGGTCTATTTCCCCTGCGGGCGTCAGGCGCGGATCACGGATGACAAGCGGGATCCGCGGGCTGGCTTCACCGACGGCTGAGTTGCCCTGGCCCCAGGTGTCATGCTCGAAGAATTCCATGCCGTGATCGGAGTAGACGACAACAACCGTGCTGCTCGACAACCCGCATGTTTCAAGATGAGACAGCATCTTCCCCACTTCATCGTCAAATTCCGCCACGCACCCATCGTACAGATCGATGATCTGGTCGAGGTCGAACTCCTCCTTCGGCGCGCCCTGGCGGCGAATGATGTCGAACGGGTCGGTGAGACGCGTCATCGCGAACTTGGATTCGCCTGAGTATCCCGGATCGGCGAAGCGCGTGTACCACGGCCACTCGGAAGCAAACGGCGGGTGTGTGGTGGAATAAAACACATTGAGGAAAAAAGGCTCCGCACTTTCGGCCAGGCGCGATACCAGCCGCCGTGCACGCCTGCCCAGCGGCTGTGTCAGCGGCACGCCGCCCAGGTAGTACAGCTCCGGCAGAAACAGGCGGCCAAGCCGGTTGTGGGTGAACAGCGAAATGTACAGGCGCAGGTCCTTGGGCCCCTGGCGGATCAGGTATTTCAGGTTCCACTGGTCTTCCGGCAGGTCGGTGTAGTCGAAGCCGAACGAAAACTTGCCCATGTCGGCGCCGCACCAGTCCGAGATTGCAGCGGTGCGATAGCCCCCCTGCCTTAACAGCGTGGGCAGCGCATCCATCTTGAGCTGCGTATCCCCATCGGGTATGAAGTTGTCACGGATGCCGTGCGTGTGCGGCCAGGTGCCGGTAAGCATCGAGATCAGGCTGGGTGCGGTGCGCGCGCAGGGCACATAACAGTTTGAGAACAAAGTGCCGGATGCAGCCAGCGCATCGATGTTGGGCGTCAGCGCGCGGCGGTAGCCCAATGCACCCAGCCGGTCGGCGCGCAGCGTGTCGGAGCCGATCATCAGGATATTGGGCGGCGCATCGGCTGCGCGTACGGGCCGCATGCGCGGGGCACGTGCCAGCGGCTGCCAGCTCGCCCAGGTGGTTGTCCCTACAAAAAACAGTATGGCCGCCCACAGCGCCATGAGGTCGCCGAGTCGGCCCTCTTTCGATAATTGCCAGCTGGCGGCCGCGAGCAGCAGCCCGACAAGGCCCATCGCGCCGCCTTGCAGGCTCGCGATCCGGGCCGGCGTCATCCCCTGCCAAAGCAGGTACAGCCGGCTCATGCGGTAATGCATCGACGCCACCAGGAGGCCGGGATTGAAGCGCAACTTGCGAATGAATTGCAGCGCGAACGCGCCCAGCACGCCCAGAATGGCGGCGATGAATGCCAGGCCCATCGACCATGACGCACCGATTACAGTGTTGAGCATGAAGTACAGCAACACCCCAGCGCCGCCGGTGAACAACATCAGCGCAAACGTCCAGGCAGTCAGGCGTGCCAGCGCCAACAGGGTGTAGCGCCGGTAGTGTGTGAGCACTTTCTCGTGCATGCGCGGCCCGGTCTGCGAGAAATTGACCAGCGACTTGGCGAGCAGCGCGACCGCCCCCAGCGAGGCCGCTCCGGTAGCGGGCAGCAGGCCTGCCCATTTGGCATCGCCGCTCGCGAACCAGGCGATCAGGGCGCACGCGACCGTGATGGGCGACAGCAGCTGGACAGCGACCATGCCCTGGTCGGGTGGGAGGACGAGTTTCTTCTTTCGATGCCCCGACTCGCGACGGCCCTGTATTTCACCGAGCGCTGCGGCTGTGCGCATGCAATAAAAGCGGCGCCGTGCCCACGACAGGCTCAGTAGGCTATGGAACACATACTCGCCAAGCTTGCGCCACATGTAAAGCGGTACAGAACCGCTCCCATGAATGCGCGAAGTCGAGCGAGTGCGATGGTAGCTTTTCTTGAGCAGGTAGCCCAGCCGCAGGCGCTCGGTGTCGACATAATGATATTGCACCATGCCCGGCACATACTGGCAGCGCACGCTGCGCGTCATTGCGCGCATCACGTATTCGCTGTCCTCTCCGCCCCCCAGATCGTGCCCGTGCGGACCAAGCTCGGTCGAAAATTGCCCTGTCAGTTCGAATACTGCGCGGCGGACCACGAGATTTCCTCCGCCGGGGATGGGGCCTTTGTCAGGGGAAATTGTCTTGGCTTCGTCGCCCTGGTCGTAGCGCGGAACCGGCAACGGGTAGATGCGGTACGGCCCCTCATCGTGAACCCACTCGGGCTCGGTACCGTCCCAGTCCGGGAGGATACGCCCGCAATACAAGCCAGCATCCGGCCACGCGTGTACAGCCTGTTCGATGGCGACCAGGTAGTTCTCATCAACCCGGTGGTCGTCATCGACGAAGGCGGTCAGTTCAGTGTCGATTTCCGGAATCGCACGATTGAGGGCATGTGACTTGCCGGGTGCTGGCACCTCGATCACCCGCAAGGGAATCCAGCCACGCTCGGCCTGCAGGGCCTGATACGCCCGCATGCGTTCCACGGTGTCGTCGGTGCAGGCGTTGGCAGCGACAAGGATTTTCGTCGGCATGGCAGGATGCTTGGCCGCATTGATCGACGTCAGAACCCGTTCGAGCAGGTCTGCGCGATTGTGGGTGCAGATCAGGATGGTGAGAGAATCGGCCACGAGTCAGCGCGCGCGGTAAAGGCCCTGGATCAGGCCCAGAAAATGGAAGACGACGATCTCCCGATTGAAGGCCTCGTCGCGGGGCTGGGTCAGGTGTCCCCACGCCATACGCAGGACGGCCCGCATCAGCTGGGGAAAAACGAAAAGCGGGATATTGAAAATCCGCCGATCCCCTGTGAGACCGCGGCTTTGTGCAATATTCCGGCTCGTCTGAAAGCGCCAGCGACGAAAATAGCGCTTTGTCAGGCGAAACGCTTCAACCTTGTGATGCACACGCGACTGGCCGAGAAAAACCGCTTTGCAGCCCGCCGCTAGAATGCGCTCGAACATCTCGCCATCCTCGCCGCTGGCCAGCACTGTGCCCTTGCGACCGCGACTGGTGTCGAACAGTCCAACCTTGTCGAACACGCTTTTTCGGAACGCCATGTTGGCACCGAATGGCATCTGGTCCGTGCTGCTGATGAGGTAGTCATCCGTGCGATCCGTTCGCACCGCCAGAAATCCGTAAAACCGCTCGGTCAGCCAGTCTGGCGGTGGCGTTTCCCAGATCGGGGCGATGTAGCCCCCGGAGGCATCGGCGCCGTATTTTTCGAGTCCGGTCAACGTAGTCTCCAGCCAGCCCGGCTCGGGCAGCACGTCGTCATCCGTGAACAGGATGACCTCGCCCTGCGCACAGCCGATCCCATGATTGCGCGCGTGGGAAAGCCCCTGTTTGGCCTCGAACGCATAGCGCAGCTGTGGCCAGTCGTGTTGTGCTTTCTCGACGACCTGGCGCGTGTGGTCTTTCGAGTTGTTGTCGACGACGATCACTTCCCACTGTACGCCAGGGCGCACCTCGAGCGCACGCAAGAATCCCAGCGTGTCCCGTAAAGACTCGGCCCGGTTGTAGGTGCAGATAATGATGCTGGCTTCCACGATCGTGTTGTTGATGTCTATATTGATGTTGATTTGATTCGGGTTCCTGACGGTTCGGCAGGCCTGGGACGGAAGCGCATGAATATCCTCCCGCAATGAGGCTCGTCCGAAAGCAGGAAAAAATGCTTGTACATCCTGTAAAGGCGATTGCGGATTCCCCAGTGGGCCAGGATGAAATACTTGTTCTCCAGCGTTTTTCTGATCAGCTTGACCATGGGGCTACGCCTGTCGAGAAAGGCGGTTTCTTCAAGGATGAAATGGGGTTCGAAATAGTTCAGCAATTTTTGGGCCGAGAAATGCTGGAAATGCTTGGCCGAGACCCGGATGTTTTCATGGGGAACGGTCACCAGCAGGCAGCCATCTTCGCGCAGAAGGGGGTGAAGGGCCGCTACGAACGCATCTGCAATATCAGGTGGGATGTGTTCGAAAACCTCGATCAGGGTCAGAACATCGAAGGTTTCACCCACCGGCTCGCGTGTGATGTCGAGACAGCGAAAGTCGAGAGTCGGATTCAGCGCCCGCGCCAGCTGGATTGCACGGTCCGAATAATCCACGCCGGCTATGCGCGCATCGGGCAGCATGATCGACAGTTCCCGCACCAAACGGCCATCCCCGGTGCCGATATCTGCCACCGAGGCAGGATTTCGATGCTTGACCTGCTCCAGCACGAATTGCATCGCGCTGACGTAATACAGCCCCCACGACCATGAGTAAGTCTGCGTGTAGCCAGGCTCGAACTGCGGCACGTAGTGATAAGGAAACGAATAATCGTCATCCTGTATGACTTGTCTTTTATCGCGCATATGCACTCTCCCTTGTGTCCGAGGATGGATCTTTGGTCTCTAACCGGATTCGCGATCTGAGGGACGCGGCAGCCACATCCTGAATGCGAAACGCAGGAAGGCCAAATTCGGGCTCAGGTAAATCGCCCGCCGCAA
>JAKACL010000254.1 GCA_021821425.1 Pseudomonadota bacterium | reverse complement strand
GGCGGCCGCACCACGCCCTTGGGGCGGGTGAGCCGGTTGCCCAGCAGCAGGATAGGGCCGAGCACGGTGCGCAGGGTTCTGAAAAACAGGCGGACAACGACTTTCATGGCGGGGTTCAGGCGAGGGTGTCACGTGGAGGTCAGGCGGGGGCGCTATGATTCGGGCAGCGCACAAACGAACCCGTATTTTATATGCCTACCTATGCCATTGGCGATCTTCAGGGCTGCCAGACCCCCCTGCTGCGCCTGCTGGACACCCTGAAATTCGACCCGGCGGCCGACCGGCTGTGGTTTGTCGGCGATCTGGTCAATCGCGGGCCGGAATCGCTCGACGTGCTGCGCTTCATCAAAAACCTGGGCGATGCCGCCATCTGCGTGCTCGGCAACCACGACCTGCATCTGCTGGCGCTGGCCGAAGGCTTTGGCCGAGTGCACAAGGGCGACACGCTCGATGCCGTTCTGGCGGCGCCCGACCGCGACGCGCTGCTGAGCTGGCTGCGCCATCGCAAGCTGGCCTGGCGCGAGGGCGCGGTGCTGATGGTGCATGCGGGCGTGCTGCCGGACTGGACGCCCGACGATACGCTGCAGCGCGCGGCCGAGGCCGAAGCCGCGCTGCAGGGCCCGCACTATCGGGATTTTTTCGCGCAGATGTACGGCAACGCGCCGGTGGCCTGGGATGACAATTTGCAGGGCGTCGAGCGTCTGCGGGTCATCGTCAACGCCTTCACGCGGCTGCGCTACTGCTCGGCCGACGGCGAAATGGAATTCCACCACAAGGGCGCGCCCGGCACGCAGCCGGACGGCTGGCTGCCGTGGTTCGCGGTGCCGGGACGCCGCAGCGCCGACGCGACGGTCGTCATCGGCCACTGGTCGACGCTGGGGCTGATCAACCGCCCCGATCTGATCGCGCTGGATACCGGCTGCCTGTGGGGCGGCCGCCTGACCGCGGTCAGGCTGGAGGATCGGCAGGTGTTCGCGGTGCCGTGTCCGCAGCAGTCGCGTCCGAAACCCTGAAGCCCAGCAGGCGGGCGGTCGCCGCTTCGGCCTGGGCCGCCAGTTCGCGCCGGTGGCCATTGGGCAGGATCGGTTCGCCGAACTGCAGTTCGGCGATGAGGCCGGGTTCGCTGACGATATTCTTCAGGCTCTGCCACATGCTGATCTCGTCGATGTAGGCGGGCGCCGCGGTGTGGTGTCCGTCCAGCGTGCGGTAGCGCAGCGCTGCCGGCACCACCGGGCAATTCAGCTGCACCGCCGGCTGCAGCAGCGACGGCATGAAGCGCCGCAGCGCGCGTCCGTCGCTGGTGGTGCCTTCGGGAAACACCGCGACCCAGGCGCCCTCCCGCATCAGATCGTGCATCTCGGTATTGATGCGCGCGGTGTCGGCGCGACGGCCGCGCTCGATGAACAGGGTGCCGGTCTTCTTCGCCAGCCAGCCGGCCACCGGCCAGTTGCGCACCTCGGCCTTGGACACGAAATGCACCCGCTGGGCCGCGTAGATCAAATAAATGTCCAGCCACGACACATGGTTGCACACCAGCAGCGCGCCGCCCGGCAGGCGCGGCGCGGGCGCCAGCCGGGCGCGCACGCCGAGCACCCGCAGCAGGCGCCGTGCCCACGCCATGATGAAACGGTCGCGCTGCGCGGTGTTGAGCAGCGGAAACGCCAGCCCGGCCGCCGCCACGCCCCATGCGAGGTGCAGCATCAGCAAACCGATGCGAAGATTGCGGCGCAGCGAAACGGGAAAATGGGCAAGGCTCACCCGCCCATTGTAAAGCTCAAGCGAGGAAGCGGCGGGCATAGCTGCGGTTCAGCTGCGCCATCGGCAGCAGCATCAGGAGGTCGGCCGTGTTGAAGTCGGGATCCCAGGCCGGTTCGCCGCACACCATCGCGCCCAGCCGGGTGTAGCCCTTGATCAGCGGCGGCAGCGCGGCGGTCTGGCCGTCGTCGAGCGATTCGACCGGAAGCCGCGTGCGCGGGGTGACGTGCCATTCGATCGGCGCCAGATGGCTTTTGGCGAGTTGACGATGCACGCTGGCGGCAATGTGGCCGCCGTCGGCCATGCCGATGCTGGCGCAGCCGACGATGGTTTCATAGCCGTAGCGCGTCATGTAGTCGGCCAGCCCGATCCATAGGCGCGCAATGACGGCGCCGCTGCGGTGCGCCGGATGCACGCACGAGCGGCCCAGTTCGGCCATGCGCGGGCGCAGGAAATTCAGCCGGGTGAGGTCGAACTCCTGCTCGGCGTAGTAGCTGCCGACGCGCTGCGCGGCCTCGGGCGGCAGGATGCGATAGGTGCCGACGACTTCGCCGCAGGCGAGATCGCGCACCAGCAAGTGGTCGCAGAAGGGGTCGTACAGGTCGATGTCGTGGCCCGGCAGAACGGTCGACAGGCGGGCGCCCAGTTCCTCGGCAAACACTTTGTAACGCAGGCGCTGCGCTTCGCGGATTTCGCTGTCGTCCACCGCCAGCGAGACGTGATAGCGGGCGGCGGGGACAGATTGAACAGGGCTGCGGAGTTCAAGCATGGGGCACTCCCATTGATTGGAATGCGCCCAGCTTAGGGACGGGGTGTTAATGCACCGTGACGCCCGGATTGCGAAACGGTGACGCCGGCGTGCGGCGCGGCGGGATTATTGCGTCACCCGGGTGACGCCGCCGCCCGACAGAATGCGCACGCGATCGCCGACCCGGAATTCCTGGTCGGCCGCCTGGGTGACGGCGATCATTCGCCCGGAATCGAGTTTGACCGTGATTTCCACACCTTTTTCGCGGGTGACCGCCTCTTCTGCCGCCGCGCCGCCCAGCCCGCCGAGCACCGCGCCGACGGTGGCGCCCACCACGCGGCCACTGCCGCCACCGACATTGCTG
>JAKACL010000253.1 GCA_021821425.1 Pseudomonadota bacterium | reverse complement strand
GGTTTGGGCGAAGCGACCATCGTAATCGAGCGCCGGGCGCAGGCGGGAATAGCGGTTGAGAAACTGCGCATCCGTCGCGAGTTCCTTTTTCGCCAGTTGGTCGAGCGTGGCGATGCCTGAACTGATGTCGGGCTCGGCGAAAATGACGTCGAAACCCATGGCGGCGATGCCGTAATCGTTGTAGAGCCGCTCGACCAGCACGGTCATCTTGTCGCGGCCCCATGGCCAGCGGCCGATTTCCTTGAGGCTGTCCTCGTCGATGTCGACGATGGTGATGCGATCGTCCAGGCCGCGCGGAGCCGTGCCTTTCAAGCTGAAGTCGTAAAGGGCGGCATCCAGCCGCTCGATGAAGCCAAGGCGCAAGAAGGAAGTTTCATGCAGGAGCAGCAATACAAGCCATCCCGCAGCCAGCAGCCACGGAACGGCATATTTTTTGAGCCTGCCGCTCACCGGATGCGGTAGAAGCGATCGGCGAAGTCCTTGCCGGCTGGCAACTTGTCAAAGCGGTCGCCCACCGCATCGCCCAGGTGCGCCCGACGGTCGGCTGCCGTCGGGTGGGTTTTGTACAACAGGCCGAGGCGATTGTCCTTGGTATTGATGGTGGCCATGTCCTGCAACACCGTGGGCAAGCCCCATGCATCGTAGCCGGCACGCGCTGCGAACACGATGCCGATGCGATCGGCCTCGTACTCGGCGTCCTTGTCGAGGCCGCGCGCCAGCATCTCGGCCCCGTTGCCGATGAGGTTCTGCACCGCCTGGTCGCCGTTCTTCGAGATCTCCTTGGACACGGCCTGCGACAGCACACTGATCAGTTGCGATTGCTTGAGCAGCTTGAGATGGTGCTTTTCGTTGACGTGCGCAATTTCATGCGCCAGCACCCCGGCCAGTTCCGCTTCGTTGTTCAGGCGCTTGTACAGGCCCTTGGTCACGAACACGAAGCCGCCAGGCGCGGCGAAGGCATTGATGTCTTCGGAATCGATCACGCCGAATTGCCAGGGCAGATTGCGGCGACCACTCTGCATGGCCACCCAGCGCCCCACCACATTGACGTAGCGCTGCAGGTTATCGTCCTTGACCAGCGGCGAGGCACCGAGCAGGTTGCCGGAAACCTGGCGGCCAATGCGTATTTCATCGGCCTGGCTGGTTTCGCCGATCAGGCTGATTCCCTGCGACTGCCCATTCTGTTTCTGCGGGGCCTGGCCCATGCCCTGGATGACCTTGCCAAAATCGAGTGCCAGGCTGGCGGCAGAAGCAGTCAGCCCCACGGCGAGCGCGAGTGAAAATGCGGATTTTTTCATTTAATAGCTCCCCCCGGTCGTGTCGGATTGCGATTGCGGAGCGGGCAGGGCCGCGACTTTATGCGACTTGAGCCCCGATTTCTCGGCAAACTCTTTCGCCTTGTCCGGCGTCACGGCATATTGCTTGAGCTTGGCCACTTCCGCGCCGTTGAACTTGGCGTGCTTGAGGTCCTCCTCGTTGAGGCCGCGCACGCCCGCCACCGCCACGACCCGGCTGGGGTCGGACTTCTGGGTAACCGCACCCGCCAACCCGGCCACGCCCGAAAGGCCGTCGCCGCCCACGCCGCCGGCACCGGCGCGCACGCTCAGCAGGCGCACCCAGCCTTGCACGGCGCCAGCCTTGATCTGCAGCCAGCCGCCCTCCTTGGCGGTAATGTCCACGGCCATGTCCTTGGTCATCTTGCCGACCACGGCAGAAGTCGAGTCGGGCCGGGAAAGCATGTTTTCGTCCTTGAGCGCCACGCCCGGGGCGGCCAGCGCCATAGTGCTGGCCAGGGACAGCGCCAAAAATCCGTAAAGTCGCTTCATCTTGGTCTCCTCACTGCAATCAAGCAATTTCCAAACTTTATTGGTGCTATTGGCATAATACAAGCATCACATACGGCAGACCCCGCAAAAACGCATGGAGTTCCTGTTAAATTTCGTCGAACGCACCGGCGCCAAGGCGGTAGGCTGGTGGAACGCCAGCTATGGCGTGGTGGCGTTCCTGACCGATGTCTTGTCCACTCTGGCGCGGCCGGCAACCTGGAACCGCGCCACGCTCGACACCATCATCAAGCAGATCTATTTCACAGCCGTGCAGATCGTGCACATCTACCTGATTTATGTGCTGGCGATCTCCTGGGTCATCATCACCATCACCCTGTCCACCGCGCGCAATGTCGGCCTGTTCGACGCCGCTACCGAAATGATCATCCGCGTGCTGCTGCTGGAGCTGCTGCCGTTCCTCACCGCGCTGTTGATCGCGCTGCGTTCCGGCTCGGCCATCAATACCGAAGTGGCGCTGATGAAGGTCAACAACGAGCTCGATGCGCTATCGCACTGCAAGGTGGAACCGATGCAGTTCGAATTCCTGCCCAGGATCGCAGGCGGCATCGCCTCGGTGATCGGCCTCACCGTGCTGGGCAGCGTGCTGACGCTGTGGCTGGCCTACCTTGCCATTTATGGCGCGAGCGCGTCCGGTCTGCAGCCCTTCTCGAACACGATCGCCAGCGTATTCAGTCTGCACGTGCTGCTGGGACTGCTGGTCAAGTGCATCTTCTTCGGCCTCGCCGTCACCACCCTGCCGATGGCTGCCGGGCTGGAAACACCGAAGAAGCTTTTCATGGTGCCCGTGTCCGTGCTGCGCGGAATGATGCGGGTATTCCTGGCCCTGGTTCTGATCGAGGTGTTGTCATTAGCGCTGAAATACATCTGACCGGGTTCGCCGACGCCAAGGCGCTGGCCGCCGCCACCGCGGCCCTGCCGCGCGATGAGGCCGCCCAGGTATCGCCCGACCTGCCCCTGCGCGCCAATCTCTCCGCGCGCTAGAACATCGCGCTGATCCCGCTGTACCAGAAGCATTTCGATACCG
>JAKACL010000037.1 GCA_021821425.1 Pseudomonadota bacterium | reverse complement strand
GCACTGCATTTCTGGGCTGCGCTGCCGTCCCTGGCGCTGGCGTATTGGGGGGTGGTGGCACAGGCCGCGACCGACAACCTGACGGAGCTTATCGCCACGCCGCGACCGCTGGCGTTTGCGCTGCTGTGTGCAGGCCTGTATGCAGTATTCGCTGCGGCCGCACTGCTGGCGTCGCCAGCCGCCACGGCGCAGCGCGCTGCACGATGGGCCGGCGTGGCGCTGTCGCTGCCGCTCGCGGCCGTGTGTTTCCATTTCGGTCTGGCCGGCGAAATCGACAAATACGGCCAGCAGTTTTCGGCCCTGCAGTTCCTGCTGAGCAGCGATCGGCAGCATTACGCGTCGCTGCCCGCCGTCTGGCTGCGTTACGCCGTGCTGCACGGGCTTGTCATTGCCGTGCTTGCCTCCCTACAATGGCCGCACTTCCGCGCCGCTCGACGACATCCTGCCCATGCCTCTCATTGACGTTTTCAACGGCGACGCCGATGGCCTCTGCGCACTGCACCAGCTGCGTCTGGCCGACCCTGCCGAGTCCGAACTGGTCACCGGACCCAAGCGCGATATCAGTCTGCTGAAGCGGGTCAAGGCCCAACCGGGCGACCGCGTCACCGTGCTGGATATCGCGCTGTCAAAGAATCGTGACGCGCTCGATCGCCTGCTGGCGCATGGCGTCCAGGTGCGTTACTTCGATCATCACCAGCCGGGCGACATTCCGTCGCATCCGAATTTCGAAGCGCATATCGACACCGATGCCAACGTCTGCACCAGCCTGCTGGTAAACCGGCATCTGCAGGACCGGCATCTGGCGTGGGCGGTGACCGCCGCGTTCGGGGACAACCTGGCCGATGCCGCGCGTGCCGCAGCGGCGCCCCTTGATCTGTCCGCAGACCAGTTGTCGCAATTGCAGTCGCTCGGCGAATGCCTCAATTACAACGGCTACGGCGACACGCTGGACGACCTCTTTTTCGATCCGGCCGAGCTCTATCGCCTGATGCGCCCGTTTGCCGATCCCTTCGCCTTCATCGCCGAGTCGCCGGCCTATCAAACGCTGAACGCTGGCTATCAGGAAGACATGGCGCGTGCCGTGGCCGTCAGCGCGATGGACGCGCGTCCCTCGGGGCGCGTCTTCATGCTGCCGGCCGAAAAATGGGCGCGACGGATTTCCGGCGTGTTTGGCAACCAGCTGGCAGTCGAGTCGCCGGCGCAGGCCCATGCGGTGCTCACCGCCAAGCCGGAGGGCGGTTATGTCGTCAGCGTGCGTGCGCCGCTGCATGCCAGGTCCGGAGCCGATGTGCTGTGCAGCCAGTTCGAAACCGGCGGCGGGCGCAAGGCCGCCGCCGGCATCAATCACCTGCCCGAATCCGGGCTTGGCCGATTTATTGCTAGTTTCTTCGACATTTATAAATAGTCTTGCGGTCTTTCCCGGAGCTGAATGTGAATCAACCCATTGCGCCCTACGGCGGCACCCTGGTCGGTCTGATCGATCCCGCGCGGGGCGATGCGCTCAGGCAGGAAGCCCTGAGCCTGCCTTCGCTCGACCTCGACTGGCAGCAGCAGTGCGAACTCGAGATGCTGATGTCAGGCGCCTATTCGCCGCTGACCGGCTTCATGACGCAAGCCCAATGCGCGCGCGTCGACGCCGAGCGGAAACTCGACGACGGCACGTTCTGGCCGCTGCCGATTACGCTTTCCAGCCCGCAAAAAAGCGCCGCCGAACTGAAACCGGGTGACCGCGTTGCGTTGCGCGACGGCGAGGGTTTCATGCTGGCCGTGCTCAGCGTCAGCGATGTCTGGCAGGATGGCGCGCGCTGGCATCTTGGCGGCGCGATCGAAGGCGCGGCGCTGCCGTCGCACCCCGATTTCGCCAGCCTGCGCGCCACCCCGGCCGAATTGCGTGCGCTGTTCGCGCGCCGCGGCTGGGGCCGCGTCGTGGCCTGGCAAGCACGCCAGCCCATGCATCGCGCGCAATTCGAGTTTTGCCTGAAAAGCGCGATCGAGAACGAAGCCAACTTGCTGCTGCATCCGCAGGTGGGCGGGGATATCACCGATGCGCCTGCGTATTTCGGACTGGTGCGCAGCTTCCTCGCCGTCCGCGACCGTTTTCCGTCTGCCAGTACCCAGCTGTCGCTGCTGCCGTCCCCGCCGCGCGAGGCCAGCGCACTTGCCCTGCTGCTGCGCGCCATCGTCGCGCGCAATTACGGCTGCAGCCTGCTGATCGCGGGCGGAGAATATCTGTCGGACGGCACCTGCCGGCGCGGTGAGGACCTCACCCAGTCGCATGCCGACCTGCCCATTGCCGAGTGGGCCGACGCGATTGGCGTGCGGCTGATTGCCTACCCGCGCATGGTGTATGTGGAGGATCGTGCCGAGCATCTGCCTGAATTCGACGCGCCTCCCGGCGCGCGTCTGCTGACGCTCAGCGGCGAGGAATTCCATCGCCGCATGCGTGCCGGCCTGAAAATCCCCGACTGGTACAGTTTTCCCGAAGTACTCGCCGAACTGCACCGGCAGAGCCCGCCGCGCGAACGCCAGGGTTTCACCGTGTTTTTCACCGGCCTGTCGGGCTCGGGCAAGTCGACCCTGGCACGCGCGCTGACAGCGCGCCTGATGGAAATGGGCGGCCGCTCCGTCACCCTGCTCGACGGCGACATCGTGCGCCGTCACCTGTCATCCGAGCTCGGTTTCTCCAAGGCGCACCGCGACATCAACGTGCGGCGCATCGGTTTTGTCGCGTCCGAAATCACCAAGAATCGCGGCATTGCCATTTGCGCCCCGATCGCGCCATATAGGCAGACGCGTCGTGACGTACGCGCCATGATCGAAGCGGTGGGCGGCTTTGTCGAAATCCACGTCGCCACGCCGATCGAAACCTGCGAATCGCGCGATCGCAAGGGGCTCTACGCCAAGGCGCGCGCCGGCCTGATCCCGGAATTCACCGGCGTATCCGATCCCTATGAAATCCCCGAAAAGCCGGAATTGGCGATCGACACCACCGACCTGGGCATCGACGAGGCCGTGCAGCAAATTCTGCTCAAGCTCGAGCACGAGGGTTACCTGCGCTGATCGGCGCCCGGGCAGGCGGGTGCCGGCTCAGTTCAGGAGCGCGCGTGCCTTCTTGCGCAAAGGTTCCGGCAGACCAGAGGCAAGCGCGCCTTGCAGATGCTGTTTTCCCTGTTCGGCCCTGCCTGCTTTCAGCAAGGCCGCCCCCAGGTGGTAGCGGACAGTCGGGTCGCCCGGCAAGCCGCGCGCAGCCTGCTCCAGCAGGGGCAGGCCTTTCGCGACCTCATTGCTCAGCACCAGTATCCAGCCATAGGTATCCTGTACGGTCGGGTGGTTTTGGTCGATCTGGTACGCTTTTTCTGCGTACTTCCTGGCGCTGGACAGGTCGTTGCTGTCCGCCAGGTTGACGGCGAGATTGTTCAGCGCCGGAACGTAGTCCGGATAGGCGGCGAGCAGGCCCAGGTAAAGCGGGTTGGCGTCCTTCCCGCGTCCCATCGCGTCGTAAATGCTGGCGAGCTCGTATTGCAGCACTGCATTGCCGGGGTTGGTGACCAGACCTTGCTTGAGTGCAGCCTCGGCTTTGGACAGGTCTTTCCGGCCCGCGTAGACGCCCGCCAGATTGACCCAGGCATTGACCAGGCTGCTGTCGAGGGCGACGGCTTTTCTGAGTTGCGTTTCAGCCTGGGGCAGGGCGTTGCGGCTCCGTTCGATCTGGCCGAGCAGCGCATAGGCCTGGGCGTAATCGGGATACTTGGCGACCAGCTGTTTGAGCTGGGCCTGCGCCTGGGCGATGTCGCCCGTCTGAACCCGGACTTCGGCGAGGAGATAGGCGATTTGGGGGAGATCCGGATGCTTTCTGGCATGGGTTTCCAGCATGCGTGCTGCGGCAGCGGCTTTCCCGCTGGAAATCTGAAGCGAGGCCAGCGCGGTCAGCACGCCGGACAGATCGTCTTTCTCAACCTGTGCGGCCAATCCCTCGAGTTCCTTGATCGCCAGCGGGGCATTCCCGCCGACCGCATGACTGCGGGCGATCAGCAAGCGGGCACGGCCGGTGAAGACGGGATGGGACTTGACCAGTGCCTGCAACTGCCCACGGGCGACGGCGGGATTGGAATCGAGTTGTGCATACGCTTTAAGCAAGCGCAATTCCGGATTCTCCGGCTTGATCTCCTTCTCCAGGCTGCGGATCAAGGGGGCCGCGTCGGCGCCGCGCTGGAGTTCGAGGTAAGCGAATGCGAGCTGGAGGCGCGCAACCTGTCCGAGCTCGCCGGTGCCGGGCTTGGTCGCATAGGGCGCAAGGAGCCGGACCGTTTGCTCGTGCCTGCCCAGCGCGCTGTAGATGCGTCCCAGCGCGACGTGAATTTCAGTCAAGCCGGAAGCGGGCAAATCGCCGCCATTGAGTGCAGCCACATAATGGGAACCGGCGCCATTCAGATTGCCGCGTCCCTCCTCCAGCCAGCCGAGATAACGCCGGGCCAGCGGTTCGCCCGGGCGCAAGGCAATCGCCTTGAGCAGCATTTTCTCGCCTTCCTTTTTCTTGTCCTGCAGCAGCAGAGACACGCCCAGCTTGGCGAGCACGGCGGGATTGTTCGGGTTCAACGCGAGTGCGCGTTCGAAAGAAACCACCGCGACCTGATAGTTTTTCTCCGCCATCAGGATCATGCCCGCCAGCTCCGGGCCGCGCGGGTCGTTGGGAGACTGCTTGAGGAATTGTGCAAGCCGCACCTTGGCCTGCTGCGATTCCCCTCGGTTCAGCAATTCCACCGCTTCCTTGAGAAGGGCCGAGTCCTTCCATTGAATCGCGGACAAGCCCAGGCCGGCTTGCGGCGCCTGGCTGGGGGTGAGCGGAATGGCAAGCGCTGCAGGCGACGCCGCCCACAGCAGGGTCGCGATCAGGGAAGAAAAAAGGGCGCGTGACACAGGCTCTCCTTGAAATTGTCGGTAAGCGTTCGCGGACGGCAGGGCAACCAATCTGCAGACTTTTCCGGGCCGGGATGGTCAGGGGGCGGCGCGCGCGTGTTCCACTTCGTAGCCCGTTTCCGCGATGACCGGCTGCAACAGCGCCAGTGTTTCCGCATCGATGAAGTCCAGGTAATGACGATACCGTTTTAGGGACGTCTGGTACAGGGCGCGCGCGACCTGGGCATAGCTTGCCGTGCGCGCAATGCGCGCGCTCTGCTGGAAGTCCAGGCACGCCGGATCCCAGGACAGATCGAGGAAGGTCAGCACCTGCCGGAGCACGGGTTCGGGATCCGTCACCAGATCCTCGTAACGAACGCGCAGGCAATGCGTTCCCGGAAGTTTTTGCATGGCTTCCGCGTGCTGCCACGATTGCGCAAACAGGTGAGCGGCATCGGCAAGTCGTATCGACCACGCGTTGCCGAACAGGAAGGGGGTGAAATAGGCCGACAACACTGCGTCGAGCGGATGGCGCTGGATGTGGATGATCCGGGCTTGCGGAAACAGCAGGCGAATCATGCCGATGCGCATCAGGTTCAGCGGCAGCTTGTTACTCGCATATTGCACCCCCGTTACATCGCGGGCGTGATCGTGCAGTCGGGCCATATAGTCGGTCCGCAAGGCCATCAGCCGGGCTTCGCGATCGCGCGCGTCCAGCTGGGTCAGGGAGTTGAAATAGTCCGCCGTATCGGTCGCGTGCTCCATCGAGGTTTCCAGTTCGCCACAGGGCACGATCAGCGGGTGACGCCCCAGCATCTGCTCCAGCAGAGTGGTGCCCGAGCGCGGAAAACCCACGATGAAGAGAGGAGCCGGCGTGCCGGGTTCCGCTTTGAGCGCCCAGTCTGCAATCCGCTCCGGCGTCAGCATGGCACGCTCGCCCGCCAGTGCCTGCTCGGTCGCTTGCCGGTCGTACGCTTGAACCCGGGTTTCGGCCAGCAGCACCTTGCTTGCGGCATAGGCGTCAAAGGCCTCGCGGTAACGGCCCATCGCGTCCAGAATCTGGCCGCGTTCGGCCCAGTAGGCGATGGCGGCGCGCGGCATGCCGATGCGGAGATCGGCAGCGCTGATCGCGGCGAGCGCTTCTTCGGCCCGCCCGTGCCTGCGCAATACACGTGCCAGCGCGATGGCGGCGGTCACGTTGTGCGGCTCGATCGCCAGCGCCCTGCGTGCGGACGCCTCGGCTGCGTCCAGCCGATTGTCGACCTCCTGCATGGTCGCTAGGCTGGCGCGGAATTCCGCGACATGCGGGGCTGCCTCGGCGCAGCGCTGGAAAAATTCGATTGCCTCGCCGATACGCTGGGTGAGGTAAAAAACCTGACCCAGGTTGTGGCAGGCCGCGAGATTGGCCGGATCGCTTGCCAGCGTCAGCCGATACTGCTGTTCTGCCTGTGCGAAATCACGCAGCTCGAACAGGCAGCTCGCGAGATTGGTGCGCGCGGGCAAAAAATCCGGTTTCAGTGCCAGCGACTGCTCGAACGCCTCCGCCGCCTCGGAAAACCGACCCAGGGCAGCGAGCGCGCCGCCGTAATGGTAATAAGCCGCGGCATCGCGTAGTCCCAGCGCGATGGCCTTGTGCATCGCCGTGGCCGCTTCGGCGTGATGCCCGCGCTGAAGCGCGGCATACCCCGTCAGGAAGTGACCGGTGGCGTTGCGCGGCTGCGTTTCAGTCAGGCGAGCGAGCAGCGTTTCCGCCTGCGTGAATTGTCCAAGCTGAATGAGCGAGGCGGCTTGCTGCAGGTCGTCGCGTGGCGGCGCGACGTACGCGGAGGGGGCCGTACCACAACAGCGTTTGAATTTCTTGCCGCTGCCGCAGGGGCATGGCGCATTGCGTCCGGGTTCGAGCGTGGGCATGGTCTGTCTTTGGACTGGGCCAGAAGAGTGTAGCGCGCCCGAAGAAAAAACTCCCCCGGAAATGGGGGAGTTTTAAGTCGGTGGGGTGATGCCGGAACGCTTAAACCTTGCGGCGGCGGCGGGTAAACGCTGCGAGTCCCAGAGCGCCCAGTCCGAGCAGAGACATGGTTGCGGGTTCCGGCACGCCCGGCGGAGGGGGAGGTGTCTGCCCGGAAGACAGGTTGAGCGTAATGGTGCCAAAGTCGGTCAACAGGGAGTCGGACGCCTGCACCTGGTAGATGTACGTGCCCGCCGTGCAGTTGGCCGTATCCCAGGAGAAAGCCTGGGTTGCGGTATTGAAGGTGGGTGCATTTGTGCAGGTGCCTTGCCCCCCCAGCAGGCCAATGTCGTTCCAGGAGAGCGCACCCGGCGGATTGGGCTGGCCGTCGTCGACCCCCGTAACGGTGGTGTTCACGACGTCGCCGATCAGCGCATTGATGATCAGGTCGTTGACCGTGGGCGCGGTGTTGGACGCGGTATTGACGGCATCGAACAGCCACTCGAACTCCACTTGGCCACGCAGCGCGCCACTGCCGTCATGCGCGAAGATGTTGCCGCTGAAACTGTAGTCCGCGCCGATGTTGGACGTGGGGTTGTCCACATAGGTGGCGGTGCTGGCGGCCGGGATGAACAGCGCACCGGTCGCTGGATTGATGGTGAAACCGGGCGGCTGGGAGGCGATCGGGGCGTTGAGCGCCTGGTCGTAGCTCAGGGTGAGGCCTGCGCCGGCCAAGGCGCCCAGGTTGCCCACATAATTGGCCCCGCGCAGGACTTCCGGTTGCACGTTGGAAAAGTTGAACAGGATCGGGGTGCTGGCACTGCTGCCGTTCCAGAAAATGCTGGAATTCATGGCCCAGCTCGTGGAGCTGCCGCCAACGTAGTTCTGAATCCCGCTCACCCGGCAGCAGCTCGACATCGTGATGTTGTAAGTACCCGCGCCGGGCAGTTGGAAGGTATGCGTTCCGGTCGCCTTGGTGAAGCGGCTGTCGCTGGTGTCGTCCGCTGCGTAGACACCGGCCGCATTGATGGCGGCGGCTCCCGCAACCTGAACAGAGAGGTGGTTCACTGATGACGGGCGCCAGAATGTCGTTGAATTAACCGTCAGCAGCCCGCCGGCGGATACGGTGGGGAGCAACGCCCCCCCGCGGAAGTGGGATGCCTGTGCGGCAGTGCCGGCAAGCGCCATTGCAATGCCAGCCGCCATCACGGTCATTCTTAAATTGGGGTGTGTCATGATTTCCCTCCTCATTCTGATAATCAATTCATGAAAACTTTTGTTTTGGCCGAATGGGCCTGAACCTGAGCATTCTTGAAAATGAGTATTGGGGAAAAGGTCTCGGACCCGACACGGTCACGCACATCCGGCAACCCCGCCCCCATCTACTGCTTTATGCAGTTTTTCAAGCATCAGCCGTGCCAAGGGTGGCTAAAAGTTAAGAATTATTATTATAAACAATCGCTTACTGGAGTTATTGGGCGGGGCGCGCGCGGCCCGCTACAGGCAATTGTAAAATTTTCCGACAATGTCCGGCCTGGAGCAGAAGCCATTCTGCTCGTGTATGAATATCAAAAAGTCCCTCTCCGGTCGGCTTCAGGCATGCGCAGGCTTGGGCGGCGAATACAACGAGCCCGCCAGCATGCCGGCCAGGCTTGCGATGAGCCCGACAAATTGCGGCGGCAGCGCGGCGTCGGGGGCGATGAATTCCATCGCAACCCAGCAGACGAAGCCCAGCCCGATCGACCACCCCGCCCCCAGATTGCTGGCGCGTTTCCAGTAGATGCCGGCGACCAGCGGGACGAAGGCGGTGGCGAGCGTGACTTTGTAGGCGTTCTCCACCATGGCGTGGATGCTGGTTGAGGATTCCAGTGACCACAGCGAATACGCCACAACCAGCAGCGCAAACACGACGACCACGGCGCGCGTGACCTGCAGCAGCTTTTGCTGGCTCATGCGGTGATGCGGCAGGAATTCCTTGATGACGTTTTCGGACAGGGTGACCGACGGCGCCAGCAGGGTGCCCGACGCGGTCGACATGATCACCGACAGCAGCGCGCCGTAGAAAATGATCTGCGCCGACAGCGGAAGATGCGTCTTGACGAAAGTGGGCAGCACCTGTTGGGCGTCTTCGGCCAGCAGCGCCGTGGTCATGATGGGGTCGACCAGCGTTGCCGAATAGGTGAGGTAGATCGGTACTGCGGCAAAAAGGAAGTAGAGGACGCCGCCGATGACCGTGCCCCACACCGCGATGCGCTCGGTTTTCGACGCATTGGCGCGCTGGAACACGTCCTGCTGCGGGATCGATCCGAAGCCCATGGTCAGCAAACCGGCGACGAAGGTGACGATCGCCGTCCATTCCATCGCCGGCCAGAATTCGAATTTGCCGGCGGCCGCGGCGTGCGCGACCACCGGTGCCACGCCGCCCACCTCGGGCATGCCGCCCACCAGCCAGGAAATCCATAACAGGCCGGCGACGATCACAGTCATTTGCACCAGCGTGGTCAGCGCCACCGACCACATGCCGCCGAACAGGGTGTAGAGCGCGACCACGGCGGCGCCGATCATGACGCCCTGCGAGGTGGTGATGACGCCGTCCGACAGCACGTTGAACACCAGCCCCAGCGCCACCACCTGCGCCGACACCCAGCCGAGGTAGGACGCGGCGATCGCCAGCGACATGACGATTTCCACCGGGCGGTTGTAGCGCTGGCGGAAATAGTCGCCCAGCGTCAGAAGCTTCATCCGGTACAGCGGTCGCGCGAACAAGAGGCCGAACAGAATCAGCGCGAGCGCGGCGCCGAAGGGATCGGAAATGGTGCCGCCAAGGTTTTCGTCGAGGAAGGTGGCGGGGATGCCGAGCACGGTCTCGGCCCCGAACCAGGTGGCGAACACCATCGCGACGACGACGAACATCGGCAGCGAGCGACCGGCGGTGATGTAGTCGCTGGCATTGTGCACCTTGGTTGCGGCATAAAGGCCGATACCGATGGAGAGCACGAGGTAGAGCACGACGAAACCGATCAGCATGGCGAGTCCTTTATCGCAGGTTGAAGTAGAGGGTCGTGACCAGCAGTACGGCGAGCAGGCCGGCGATGACACCGAGCCAGCGGTTGCGAGCGTGCTGCTGTTGCAGCATCAGGGCGAGGCCGGCTTCCAGCGGCGCCAGCCGGTTGTCGTTCAGCGCCTGGTGCGCAAGACGCGGCAGCTGCGGCAGCAGGGCCGCCCACTTGGGCGCTTCGGTCTGCAGGTTCTTCACCAGCGCGCGCCAGCCGACTTGTTCATTCATCCAGCGCTCGAGGAAGGGCTTGGCGGTCTTCCACAGGTCGAGCTCGGGATCGAGCTGGCGCCCGAGGCCTTCGATGTTGAGCAGCGTCTTCTGCAATAAAACCAGCTGCGGCTGGATTTCGACGTTGAAGCGACGCGAAGCCTGGAACAATTGCAGCAGCACGCGGCCGAAGGAAATCTCCTTCAGCGGACGGTCGAATACCGGCTCGCACACTGCACGCACCGCGGCTTCCAGTTCGTCGATGCGGGTATCGGCCGGCACCCAGCCGGATTCCAGATGCGCCAGCGCCACCGCCTTGTAGTCGCGGCGGAAGAAGGCGAGGAAGTTGCGCGCGAGGTACTGTTTGTCGACTTCGGTGAGCGTGCCCATGATGCCGAAGTCGAGCGCGATGTACTGCTCGGAGCCGGGGCGCACCAGGATGTTGCCGGGATGCATGTCGGCGTGGAAAAAGCCGTCGCGGAATACCTGGGTGAAGAAGATTTCCACCCCGGTGGCGGCGAGCTTCGGGATGTCGACGCCGGATTCTCGCAGCCGCTCGATCTGACTGACCGGGATGCCGTCCATGCGGTCCATCACCATGACGTCGTGATCGCAGTAGTCCCAGTACACCTCGGGCACCAGGAGCAGCGACGAATCCTTGAAGTTGCGCCGCAACTGCGAGCAGTTGGCGGCCTCGCGAATCAGATCGAGCTCGTCTTCCAGATGCTTTTCGAATTCCGCCACCACTTCGCGCGGTCGCAGGCGGCGGCCGTCGGCAAACAGCTTTTCAAGCAGTCCGGCGGCGGCGTAGAGCAGCGACACGTCGTGCGCGATCACCGGCGCGATGCCGGGGCGCAGCACCTTCACCGCGACGGCGGTGCCGTCATGCAGGCGGGCGAAATGCACCTGCGCCACCGAGGCGGAGGCGACTGGCGTGGCATTGAATTCCGCAAACATCTCGGCCAGGGGTTTTTTGTACGCAGCTTCCAGCGTGGCGATGGCCTGGACGGAGGGGAAGGGCGGCACCCGGTCCTGCAGCTGGGCGAGTTCGTCGGCAAGGTCGAGCGGCACCAGATCGCGCCGGGTCGAGAGCATCTGCCCGAACTTGACGAAGATCGGTCCCAGCGCCTCCAGCGCGCGGCGCAGCCGTACCCCGCGCGGCTCGGTCAGCGGCCGCCAGAACAGCGTCGCGCGCACCAGCCAGCGCAGCGGGCGCACCCGCTCGTGGCCGAGGAAGAATTCCTCCAGGCCAAAACGCAGGCCGACGGTGAGGATGCGGACGAGGCGCAGCAGCTTCATGCGGGCCGCGGCTGCGCGTCCTGTTCGGGTCGGCGGGCTTCCAGCACACGCAGCCGCGCGTCGAGTCGTGCCGCATCGTCGGCGAGCGTGTCGACCGCGCGGTTGAAGCGCGCCACATCGACGCCGCGCGCCATCAACTCGGCTTCCTCGACCAAATATTCGCTGGCGTTGTGCCCGAGCGCAGCGGCGGCGTGGGCGAGCCCCGCCAGGACATCGCGGCCGAGCGCATGCAGACGGTGCGCAGCGATATCGCCGACGACCGGCGCCAAGTCGGCCTCGATGTCCCAGCCGAGCTGTTTGAAGACGCGGTCGAGCGTGGCGAGCAGCGCCGGGTCGCCGCTGTAGTCGGCGTCGCGCAGCGCCTCGCGGCCAAAAAACGGCAGTCGGGCGACGAGCGCCGGGGTCGGTCGGATGACAGCATCCGGCGCATCGACCACCGCCTCGGAAAAGCAGCCGTCGTCGGCGATGCGGAAATCGAGTTGCGTGAGCGCGAGATCGAAGCGTACGCTGCACCCGGCATGGCGGACGAGCATGTCGGCCGCACCGGGCGTTTGCTGCAGCAGGTGATTCAGGCTGCGCTCGATGAGGGTTTCAGGAATCAAACCTTGAAGCCCTTGTGCAAGGCCACCACGCCGGCCGTCAGGTTGTGGTAGCTGACCTTGGCAAAGCCTGCGGCCTCCATCATGGCCTTCAGTTCTTCCTGACCTGGATGCATGCGGATCGACTCGGCCAGGTACTGGTAGCTGGCGGCGTCCTGGGCCACGAGCTTGCCCATCAAGGGCAATAGTTTGAAGGAATACAGATCGTAGGCCGGTTCCAGCGGCTTCCACACTTTGGAGAACTCCAGCACCAGCAGGCGGCCGCCGGGTTTGAGCACGCGGTGCATCTCGGCCAGCGCCTGGTCCTTGTGGGTCATGTTCCTGAGGCCGAAGGCGACCGACACGCAGTCGAAATAATTGTCGGGGAAGGGCAGTCGCTCGCCGTCGCACTGCACCGTGGGGGGCATTTTGCCTTCGTTCAGCATGCGGTCGCGGCCTTCGCGCAGCATGGAGAAATTGATGTCGGTAAGCAGCACCGTGCCGGCGTCGCCCACTTCCTTCAGGAACAGCCGGGTCAGGTCGGCGGTGCCGCCGGCGACGTCGAGCACGCGCATCCCGGGCCGCAGCCCCGCCTGCGCCACGGCAAAACGTTTCCACAGCCGGTGCAGGCCGGCCGACATCAGGTCGTTCATAAGATCGTACTGCGCCGCAACGGAATGGAAGACCTCGGCCACCTTGGCGGCTTTTTCGGACTCGGCGACCTGCTTGTAGCCGAAATGGGTGGTTTTATCCATGGCAGTGGGAGTGAGCGAATCAGCCGGGAATTCTATCAGCGCACAGGGTGGCGGAGGCGCGCGCAGATGCCGGTCGTCATAAATCAGTCATACTGCTGTCATAGGATGGCCTCCCACCCAATACGCGGAACCCCCATGGCTGCCAATATTCTGCTGGTCGAAGACGAACCCGGGATCCAGGAACTTCTGAAATTCAATCTGGCGCAGGCCGGCCATCAGGTCACCACCGCCGGCGATGCCGAGCATGCGCTGAAATTCCTCAAAAGCACGCTGCCCGACGTCATCCTGCTCGACTGGATGCTGCCCGGCATGTCGGGCATCGATTTGTGCAAGCGCCTGCGCAGCGACGAACGCTATCAGCCGATCCCCATCATCATGCTGACCGCGCGCGGCGAGGAGCGCGACAAGGTGCTGGGGCTGGACACCGGTGCCGACGACTACATCACCAAGCCGTTTTCCCCGCGCGAGCTGGTGTCGCGCATCAAGGCCGTGCTGCGCCGCCGTGCGCCGCAGATGACCGACGAGCCGGTGGAAATCAATGGCTTGCGGCTCGATCCCACCAGCCACCGGGTGCAGGGCAAAGGCCAGGCGCTGGACCTGGGCCCGACCGAATTCCGCCTGCTGCACTTCTTCATGACCCACCCCGAACGGGTGTATTCGCGCACCCAGCTTCTCGACCAGGTGTGGGGCGACGATGTCTTCGTCGAGGAGCGCACGGTCGATGTCCATATCCGCCGCCTGCGCCTGGCGCTGGAGCCGTCGGGCCACGCCGAGTTGATCCAGACCGTGCGCGGGTCGGGCTATCGCTTTTCGGCCGACGTGGGATAATCAGGGCACCTCAGGTTTCATCGGACAGGTCAATATGGGTTTCTGGTGGCGTCCGCTCGGTGTGCTGGCCAGCGTCATGCTGGTGGCGCTGTTCCTGTGGGCGGGATGGGGCTGGGTCGCCGCGCTGGGCTTTCTGGCGGGGATCCAGGCCTTCGTGATGGTGCGCCGCCTGTGGCAGGAATTCCGTCTGGCGCGCTGGCTGGAAAACCCCGACGAAGTGGCCCCGCCCGATGCCACCGGCACCTGGGGCGACATCTTCTACCGTCTGCAAAAACTGCAGCGTCGCCAGAAGGCCAGCCGCAGCGAACTCACCACTGCGCTCGAACAGTTCGAGCATGCCGCGATGGCCGTGCCCGACGGCATGATCATCCTCAACAGCAACGAGCAGATCGAGTGGTGCAACCCGGCATCGCGCACCTACATGGGGATGGACTGCGACCGCGACCGCGGCCAGTTTGTGCGCTATTTGCTGCGGCAAGCGCATTTCCTGGAATTTCTCGATGCCGCCGACTATTCGCGCCGGCTGGTCTGCAAGTCTCCGGTCAACCGCGAAATCACCCTGTCGATGCAACTGGTGCCGTTTGGCGAAAGCAAGAAACTGCTGGTGGCGCGCGACATCACCGACCTCGAGCGGGTCGATGCGATGCGGCGCGACTTCATCGCCAACGTATCGCATGAATTGCGCACCCCGCTGACCGTGGTCGGCGGCTTCGTCGAAACCCTGGCGGATGCGCCCGAGCTGCCGGCTGCCGAAAGCCGCCGCTATTTCGACCTCATGCTCGACCACACCCGGCGCATGCAGCACCTGCTCGACGACCTGCTGATCCTGTCGCGCCTGGAAAGCGCCGAGCACGCGTTGAAGGACGAAACCATCCATGTGTCCGAACTGGCGCAGGCGATGAAAGCAGAAGCCGAATCGCTGAGCCGCGGACGTCACCGGATCCGTCTGGAACTCGACAGCGAAGCCTGGCTCAAGGGCAGCCTGCAGGAAATCCGCAGCGCGCTCGGCAAC
>JAKACL010000036.1 GCA_021821425.1 Pseudomonadota bacterium | reverse complement strand
GGCAGGTCAACTCTACGCAGTGAGTTTGTCGTCGAGCGATTTTGCCAATTCGCTTACGTCGGTGGCCGTTGCCAGTTCATGTTCTTTCTCGTCTGTGCTGGTGATGCCGAGGTGTTGGCAAATCTGTTCCAGCATTTTCAGGGTGGCGGTGCTCTCCTGCTCCGCGAGCATATTGATCTGCAGGTCGAGGTGGGCGCGCTTGTCGGCATCCTTGGTCAGCCGGTTCTGTGCCATCAGGACCAGCAGCGAGAGGAAGATCGCTTCAAGCGAAACCACCAGCGTGAGGAAACTGTACGGAAAGGGGTCCCAGGGTGAAATTGCCGAAACGGCGCCGAAGTTGAGCAGGATCCATCCGCCAAACCAGACAACGTGGAAGATAATGAATGGCGCACTGCCGGCGACGCGCGTCACGATGTCGGCCAGGCGTTCGGCGTCGGATCGGTTATTCTCCGCGTGTTTCTGCAGCCGAACGATATCCTCGATATTTTGTTCGGTAATCGCGTTCGGGCGGCCAAAAGGGAGCAGTGCCATGATATTGGGTGTGGGGTGCGCCCGTCGAAGCGAGCGCTTAGCTCAGTATCCCTTGTGGGCGGATTTTTGTCATAGGCCGGCAACCCCTTAAGACGTAGGAAAACATCCCGGCACGGCATCCCGGTTGCCTTGACGCGCCCTGTCGCCCAGACCGCCCCGCAACCCCCATGCTACCCTCCATCCCGCCATGAGTATTTTCCAACTCCGACAACGTCTACGCGACCTGGGCGCTGCGCCCTGTCACGAGGGGCGCGTGCTGCGGGCGTGGGTTCAGGGGTGCTCGCTCGACACCAGGCGGCGACGCGCCGAAGACTTTCTGCCGCTGGCGGTGCGTAATGAGCTGCCGGGTCTCTTCGACGATTTGCGCGGGCTGGCGCGCGTGCATTCCGAACACCCCGGAGAGGATGGCTCGGCCCGCTTGCTGGTAGAACTCGCCGATGGCCAGGCGGTGGAAAGCGTACTGCTGCCGCGCGACGGCGTGTGCGTATCGACCCAGGTCGGCTGCGCGGTGGGCTGCGTGTTCTGCATGACCGGCCGCGCCGGCCTGCTGCGCCAGCTCTCCGGCGCGGAGATCGTCGCGCAGGTGGTGCTGGCGCGCAGCCGCCGCCCGGTGAAGAAGGTGGTGTTCATGGGCATGGGCGAGCCGGCCCACAATCTGGATAACGTGCTGGAGGCGATCGAGCTGCTGGGGGTGGAAGGCGGCATCGGCCACAAGAACCTGGTTTTCTCCACCGTCGGCGATCGGCGCGTGTTCGAGCGCCTGCCGCAATCGACGGTGAAGCCGGCGCTGGCGCTCTCGCTGCACACCACCGATCACGAATTGCGCCGGCGCCTGCTGCCGAAGGCGCCCGACATCGCGCCGGATGAACTGGTCGAGCTGGGCGCGGCCTACGCCCGCCACAGCGGCTACCCGATCCAGGTCCAGTGGACGCTGCTCGAAGGCATCAACGACAGTGACGCCGAACTGGACGGGATCGTCCGACTGCTGGCCGGCAAATACGCGGTGATGAACCTGATTCCCTATAACAGCGTCGAGGGTGTCGCGGGCTTCGACTTCCGCCGTCCGAGCTGGGCGCGTGCGGCCGAGATGGCGCGTCGCCTGCATAGGCGGGGAATCCTGACCAAGCTGCGCCATTCCGCAGGGCAGGACGTGGAGGGCGGTTGCGGGCAGTTGCGGGCGCGGGCGCTGGGTGGGGCGGCAGCAAGAGCGGTGGAAATAAACTGATTCAACCGATGGGATATGCTCCGGTCCGGATGAGGTTTTTTCAAGCGGGATGCTAAAGTGTTTGCCTGATTCCGTCGTTATGATTAGAGGGGCGCATTCAAAACGACTGTTACTCATCTGCCGCTTTTGCATCTTTCCTGCTCCTCGGCCATTTACACGTGAGGGCACATATCCTGCATCAGGGCGGGCTTGTCGTTCCAATTACATTAATTAATTCCGGGTATACAGCATGAACATGAAAAAACTTCTGTCTCTATTTGCAGCAGTTGCACTACTCGGTGGGTGCGCGGTGCACACACCTTCTGGATCCGTCGTGGTGGATCCCCATGGATCGGGTGACGGCTTCTGTCCTCCGGGGCAAGCTAAAAAGGGCAATTGCTGACTGACTTTTGTTTAAAGAAGCACGAGCCCGAAACTGGCCGACGACCATTCTTTTGGGGCGGCTGACAAAAGCCGGAAATGCAAAAAGGCCCGCATCGCTGCGGGCCTTTTTCGTTCAGACCAGGATGCATGGCAGACAACCCAGATTCTTCGGCTGTCCTTCGACGGGCAATCTCCGCAGGGTACGATCGTTTTCCACGAAGGATTCACAGCGGAGAACATGCCGGGCCAGGCGCCGGCTTTCCGCTAAACCTTCATTAACCCATCTCGATTCCTATACTGGGAGCCGGTCAGGGCGCATGGGTTGGAAGGTGGATCGGACATTGGATCTCATCCTCCATGACGTGGTCCGCCCGGTGGTGCTTGCCGCCCGTTATCTGGGCCGCTGGCTGGGTGCAGGCATGGTGAGCGCCGGAATGAATAGGTTCAGGAATGGCCATGTTGTTTGGTCGGCGCCACTGGCTCGTCGGACGCGTGCTCCTCCAACTGGGCCAGCGCCAGAAGGATATCCCGCATCGGGTCGTTTTCCGGTTTTTCCGGTCCCTGCATGCCTTCCTCTTCGGCGACCGCGATCTCGGCGGCATCGTATTGCCGGGATCGCAGCAGCTCGATTTTTTCCTTCCGCGTGAGCGCGGGGTGGTGAAGAATCTCCTGCGGGCTGGCCGCGGCCAGGGCGGGGTCGGAATGCGGCTGCGCTTGCCGCTGGGTTGCATTCTGGATCATTGGGCACATCCTTTCATGTTGTCGGGCGCGTGACCTCGCCCCTGGCGCAGGTCACGCGCCGTTGAAGATGCGACTTGCGTGGGGCAACGTTTGTTCCGGTTCGCGGCCCTGTACGCGGTACGGTCGCAAGCCTGCCTTGGGGCGGCCGGGTCGGCTTGTAGTCCTACACGCAAATCGGCAGCGGCGGACAGGCTTTCCCCCACGGCACGGGCATCCTGAGATCCTGCGTCGACGCTTGCTCAAGCATTGGCCCGCGCGCGAACCGTGTCCCGTGAGAGCCCGTATGAAACTGTCCATGCAGCACCTACAGCGTTACCAGCAGCTCGCCCGCCTGCTGTGGAAATACGGCCGTGCCGATGTCGTGGTGGGCATCGGCATGGAGGTTGCGATCGAGGGCGACAAATCGGCGCCGCCGCATCCTGGCGGCGCGTCGCCCGAGGAACTGGCCGACGACCTGGAGGCGATGGGCCCGACCTACATCAAGCTCGGCCAGGTGCTGTCGAGCCGGCCGGACCTGGTTCCCGCATCCTACATTGCCGCATTGTCGCGCTTGCATGACGGGGTAAAGCCGTTTCCCTTCGAGGAGGTCGAGGAGATCGTGACGTGCGAGCTGGGCGTGCGGCTGTCGAAGGCGTTTTCGAGTTTCGACGAAGTGCCGCTGGCGGCCGCCTCGCTGGGACAGGTGCATGCGGCCTCGCTGCGCGACGGGCGCCCGGTGGTGGTCAAGGTGCAGCGCCCCGCGATCGAAAAACGGATCGCCGAGGACATGGAAGTGCTGGGGGAGATTGCGGAATGGCTGGATGCCCATACGGACTTCGGCCGTCGCCACCGCCTGCAATTGATCATCGAGGAGTTCCGGCTGGTATTGAAGCAGGAGCTCGACTACGAACTCGAAGCCAACAACCTGCGGGCGATGGCAAAGAACCTGGCGGGATTCAAGCGCATCTTCGTGCCGCAACCCATCGCCAGCTATTCCACGCGCAGGGTGTTGACGATGGAACATGTGCGGGGGCGCAAGCTGACCGCGCTGGGGCCGCTCACCAGCCTGGAGATGCCGGGCGGCGAACTCGCGGAGGAACTGTTCAGCGCCTATCTGAAGCAGGTGCTGGTGGACGGCCTGTTCCACGCCGACCCGC
Source organism: Pseudomonadota bacterium (assembly GCA_021821425.1). The sequence goes on along the minus strand of JAKACL010000036.1, from coordinate 10,634 downwards.
ATCCCGGCAATGTGTTCCTCACCAGCGACCATCGCATTGCGCTGCTCGACTTTGGCATGGTGGGCACCACGACGCCGGAGATGCAGGAGAACCTGCTGAAGATCCTGATCGCCGTCAGCGAAGGCAAGGCTGAAGACGCCGCCACCGTATTGATCGGCATGAGCCAGGTGGCCGAGGAATTCGACGAAACGAGCCTGCGACGCCAGATCGGCCAGCTGGTGATCGAGCAGCGCGACCTGGCGCTCGGGCGCATCAACGTGGGCAGGACACTGCTCGAGGTCAGCGAATCGGCGGCGCGCGACGGGCTCTATGTGCCGAGCGAACTGACGCTGCTCGGCAAGACCCTGTTGCAGCTGGACCAGATCGGCAAGATTCTGGATCGGCAGTTCGATCCCAGCGCGGCCATTCGCCGCAATGCGTCGGAAATCCTCGCCCAGCGGATGCGCAAGCAGGCAAGCCAGGGCAGCATGCTGAACTCGATCCTCGAGCTGCGCGACTTCGTGGCGGCCTTGCCGTCGCGGCTCAACCGGATCATGGATGGCGTCGCCAATTCGGAGCTGGAGGTGAGGGTGCGCGCGGTCGACGCCGGCCTGGTGATGGAAGGCCTGCAGAAAATCGCCAACCGCATCGCGGCCGGCGTCATCCTCGCGGCGCTGATCGTCGGCGCCTCGCTGCTGATGCAGGTGCAGACGTCATTCACCTTGTGGGGCTATCCGGGCCTCGCGATCCTGTGTTTCCTGGCCGCAGCGGCCGGCGGGTTCTGGCTGGTAATCGGCATTTTCATCCAGGATCACAAGGAGCGCAGCAAGTCCCCGCGTTAGCCAGGCGCACGGGACGACAGCATTTCAATCGCGAGGACAGGAGGGGCCGTGTCTGACATGAAGGAGACCATCAGGATGCGTTGCGTGAAACCCCGGCGTCTCGTCGTGCAGGGTGCGCTGCTGGCCCTGCTGCCGGGCGCGCTGCCTCTGCATGCTGCGCCCCTGCCGGCGGCTGCACGGGGCGAGATCGAGGGCATGCTGGCGCGCCTGGCGACGTCGGGCTGCCAGTTCAAGCGCAATGGCAGCTGGCATTCGGCGGTGGAGGCTCAGGCGCATTTGCGCCGCAAGCTGGAGCACCTGCTGGAACGGGACGCGGTTGCCAGTACGGAGCAGTTCATCGAGCGTGCGGCCAGCAAGAGCAGCATCAGCGGCCAGGCCTATCAGGTGAAGTGCGGCAGCCGGGGGCCGGTGCCCAGCAGCACGTGGCTGCGCGCAGAGTTGCAGGCGCTGCGCGCTGGACGCTGACGGCCGGTGCCGACGGGGCCGTCAAAACCAGAAGGAAATATCCTTCGCCAGGAATTCGTCGTGCGGCATGTAGTGCGAGCCATCGCACGAAAAGGTCAGGCTCACCATGCCGTTGAAAATGTTGATCGACGCCATCCGCAGGTAGATGGTCGGATCGGTCAGACGCAAGGCCTGCATGGCTTTGAGAATGCGGCTGATCTCGCCCGGCGCGATCGAGGCATCGGACGGATAGGGGTGCGACGGATAAATCAGGCAGATGTCCGGATCGCTCAGCGTTTCGTGATCGAGGATGCGATAGCGCAGGGGGTCGTCCAGCGTCCAGATCGTGGCCAGGCTGCTGGAAAAATGGATCTGGCACTGGAACACGCCGCGCTCGGTCAGCAGTTCCTCCAGGATCGACAATGCCGGTTCCAGATTGGCATCCATCGGACTTTCCACCCGGCTTTGCTGGAACACCGTGCGGCGGATCGCCGGGTCGCCCTTCACCTGGCGCCAGTCGCCCGGCTCTTCGTAAAGCGCGGACGTCACAGGCAGATCGCGCAGGTCGAAGGCGGCGCCGAGATAGCCCACCACCAGCGAATCACGGCACACCACCTGAAGCGCGGTCAGCGTGGGGCGGTGTCCGTTCTGTCCGATGTAGGCATCCGAGAGCAGAAATCCCCAGATGGGCACCGCCTCCTGCATATACGGGCGCTGTGAGCGGTCGACGCCGACATGACCGGGGATGACCCCGGCCGGGCCGACGTTGTTGCAGATCTGGATGCCGTTCATGCCCACGCAGTACAGCGTCGTGCAATGCGGAATGCTGGCAAAGTGCTCCGTCAGTACGGCATCGAGGGCATCGCAATCGCCCCATGCCGGTGCGCAACGCTCCGCCAGCTGGCTGAGCGGCTCCCGCAGCATCTGCGCGAGTTCCCCGCGCTGCTGGTGGATGCTGTCCTTCCATGAACGCTTCATCCCACGTCCATCCTTGCTGAATGTAGCCACCGGTTCAGGTTCGGTGGGTGCCGTGTTTTCGATCTGTGCAGCGGTGTTGCTACTCATTCGATGTACCTCTCACTCAAAGGGGGAGCCCGTCGAAAAGGCCGTTCCCGGGCACGCAACCCATGCCGGGAGGGCTGGCCGCACAAGGGCGCAAGCCCGCACCAACAGCTACCCTCAGCACAGGCCATGCCAGTAAATGCATTACCAGTGTTTTCATGGGCTTGATCGGAATGTCCGAGAGGGGCGGACTGCGTTGCGTCGCATTCGGGCGACACGAAACCGGCACCCGCCTGCAAGCCCTTGCCGGGAATGAACATTTCCTGTCTTGGAACGGAGACAGGGTGGGCCCGGTTTTCGCGAAGCGGAAAAAGGACCGGCGCGGGCACGCTCAATCGGGCGCCGCTCTTGGCAGATAGGATGGCGTTCCCGCCCGTTGCCGCCACCGGATTGGTCGGACCGGCCTCCGATCCCGCCTTACGAAATCGTGGAGAACAGCGACAACATGCACATGATTCCCGCCACCGACGAAATCAAGCGCCGTCTGGACGAGGTGCGTGTGGGAAAAAGGTCGTCGCGCCGCCGCTTCACGTTCTGCCAATGATCCCCGCGCACATTCAACCGATGAAAATCCCGCCGCTATGAAAATCTGCCTGATGCTGCTTGCCATGCTGTTCGCCGTGCCGGCTGCTGCCGGTGTCTACAAATGGACGGATGCGCAGGGACGCATCCATTACACCGATGCGCCGCCGCCCGCGGCCAGGGCCACGCAGCTGAAGCTGCAAACCCATACCGGCCCCGCCGAAGTCAGCCGGATCGCCGGGGCGGACAGTGGCGTGACGATCTACACCACCGAATGGTGCGGGGTGTGCACGCGCGCCAAGGCGTTCTTCCGGCAGAACGGCATCCCTTTCACCGAATGGGACGTGGAGAAAACCGAGTACGGCGCAATCAAGCACAGGCAGCTGGGCGGGCGCGGCGTGCCGGTGATCACGGTCGGCGCGGAAAAGATGATGGGCTTCGAGTCCGGCCGCTTCATGGAAATGTGGAAAGCCACCCAGCGCACGAAGTGAATGCCGGCAGCACGGGCGTCGAATGCGACGAAGTGATCGGGCACGCAGCGGGCGCTGGTCCCACGGCGAATAGCCCGTTGTATCCTTCGGAAAACTGCGTCTTTACCGCGCTCGCTGCTGCACTACACTTCAGACGCTGCCAGGGGAAATGGCCAGTCGCGTGTTTGGCCGGTTCCGTCAGCCCGGGCAGCGTGTGCAGACCTTCGGGAAAACAGTTAGGAGCGAGGCATGAAACGACGTGACTTTCTGCGCCTGGCGGCGACCGCGCCTCTGTTCGCGGCGGCGCCGGATGTACTGGCCGAAGCGGGGGGCAAGGCGTCCGATTGGCGCACCTATGAATTGACCTACGAGGTCGACCTGTCGGCCCTGAAGGGTCCGGGCCGGCTCTGGTTGCCCTTGCCCCAGGATGCGGGCGATTACCAGCGGGTGCAATCCATCAGTTGGCACGGCGAGGGCGAGGCCGATGCGCTGTTACAGTGGGATGACACCTACCGGGCGCCGATTTTCGGTGGGGCATGGCGAGCTGGCGAGCCGGACCGCACGGTGGCCGTGATCGCCCGGGTTGCCACGCGCGACCGCCACATGGCTGCGGCCCGGCGCAATTTGCACACCCCGGACGAGGTGACACTGTATCTGCAGCCGACCCGGAACATTCCGGTGGATGGCATCGTGGCTGACACCGCGCACAGGATCGTGCACAAACTTCGCACGCCGGAAGCCCGTGCCCGTGCAATTTACGAATGGGTTGTGGACAACACCTTCCGCGAACCCAAGACGCGGGGCTGCGGACTGGGCGACATCAAGTTCATGCTGGAGTCGGGCAATCTGGGCGGCAAGTGCGCCGATATCAATTCGCTGTTTGTGGGTCTGGCGCGTGCCGCGGGCATTCCTGCACGCGAGTTCTACGGGGTGCGGGTGGCGGAGTCCGTCCAGTTCGGGTCGCTCGGCAAGACCGGCGACATTTCCAAGGCACAGCATTGCCGCGCGGAGTTTTTCTCGCCCCGGCATGGCTGGGTGGCAGTCGATCCGGCCGATGTGCGCAAGGCGGTGCTGGAAGAGAAGCTGGCGCTGAACGATCCGAAAATCGTCGACCTGAGAAAGCGCCTGTTCGGCTATTGGGAGATGAACTGGGTGGGCTTCAATCATGCGCGCGATTTTGCGCTGCCGGCGGCGACGGGCGAATACGTGCCCTACCTGATGTACCCCTACGCCGCGTTCGGCGACACCCGGCTGGACGGGCGCGATCCGGCCGATTTCAGGTTCCGCCTGAGCAGCCGCCGCGTGGCCTGAGAGGACAGCCCGCAGCGCGGTTCAGCTGCGCAAGTCCGACTCGGCCTCGGCAGTCAGGGCCGAGATGCGCCGCGGCACCATGTTGGCGTCCAGCAGGCGCTCGATGCGGGCGAACACCTCGAAGCGCGAGAACGGTTTTTTCATGAAGTCGTCGGCGCCGGTGCGGCTGCCGAAGAACAGTTCGGTCGCCTGTTCGTTGCCGCTGATCATGATGATGGGAATGTGCGAGGTCGCCGGATCCTTGCGCAGGGTGCGCAGCGCGGCGAAGCCGTTGACGCCGGGCAGGATGATGTCGAGGAAGATCAGGTCGGGCGTCTGCTCGCGGGCGACGGCGATGCCAGTTTCGGCATCGTGGGCTTCCAGTGTGATGAAGCCGGACGATTGCAGGATTTTCTTCAGCGCAAAGACGATGGTGGGCGAGTCGTCGATGATCAGCGCGCGGGTTTCGTCGCGTGCATTCACCCGTTTGTTGCGCCGCCGTTCTTCCCGGGTCGGCATCGCCGGCGCGGCCTCCACCGCGGCCGGGATTGCGGCCGGGATTGCGGCTTTCGCCGGGACGAAAACGGATCGAAGTTTGTCCAGTATTCCCACACTGCGCCCCTTGCTTGATTTGTGTTCGGCTTGTCGTGCGCCGGGGCCCGTGCAACCGGCCGGCGGCGATCAACTCCCTGAGGCGACTATAAAACAATGACGCGCAAAGTGGGCAGACCCAGTGCGACGGGCAGCCGGTTTCGTTGTACATTGTGTACCCGCTGCAGCCGGGTGGCTGCAGTGCCCCGTTTCCGTTGTCCGCACGGAGGAATCATGTTCAAGACATTCGCCCCATCCCTTGTCTGCCTGGCGCTGGCCGCCCCGGCACTGGCGTCCGACGTCACCTACCGCAAGGACATCCGCCCGCTGTGGACTGCCCAGTGCGCGGCGTGCCATGGCGCGTCGTCGCCCTACCTCGGCGATTTCCTGGAAAACAAGGACAAGTACATCAAGATGATGAAGGGGCCGCGCATGGACACTTATGCGGACCTGATCTTTTTTGTGGGCTGGCCGGACACCGGGGCGATCATGCGCCGGCTCGACGACGGCAACAACAGCAAGGACGGCAAGCCGGGCAATATGTATCGGTACCTCGGCGCAACGGACGCCGAGCGGCAGAAGCATTTTGAGGTTTTCAAGAAATGGGTCGGTGAAGACGCCTGGACCCACAAAGGCTGGGACAAGAAGGGCGACATGCCGGGCGTGACCAAGGAAGAGCTGGCAAAGATGAAGGTGAAGTACTGACCGTGCCGCGCCGGGGTGAGAGAGGCTGAACGGGAAAGCCGGCCCGCAGGCAATCAGGCGTCGAACACCTCGTAGTCGATGGGCTTGAAACGGTAGTTGTTGGACTGTTCGGCGGAGCACGCAGTCAGGCCGACGATCAAATCCATCTGCGCAACGAAATCCACGTAGTCGCCCGCCTTGCTGCGGGGCGGCCTGACCGCGATCTCGCCGGTTTCGCCGTTGACGTCGACGTTCATGAAGACATTGAAGGTGACCGGAATCTGGTCGGGCGCGATGCCGTAGGGTGCGAGCACCTCTGCCAGGTTGCCGTGGCAGCCGCGGTGCGGATGGTCGTGGCCATAAAGGATGCGAAAGGTGTCGGCGGAACAGGGCGTCAGCAGAAAGTCATGGCGCCGCACGCGGTCTTCGCCGATCCGGAACATCGGCCTGCTGCGGTTTGAATACAGCAGGTCGCCGGTGGTCAGGAAGAGTCTCGACGCGTAATCCAGCGTGCGCCCCGAGGACAGATACTCCTGCGTGTCGTCGCGATTGAACGCGATCAGGTCGGCGACCTGCTCGCCCCTGGGGTCGATGACCCGCAGCCGCTGACCGGCGCGCAGCAGAAACGCAATGCCGGAGCGCGGTGCGATTTCAGCGCGCATGAAACGGGCACGTCCATGCGTCGCCGACTGCGCGCCCGCTGTATTGCCGGGCTTCGGAGCTGGAGCCGAAGGGTTTGAGCATGGGGTTGCGGGTCCCTTCCAGCCGGGTGTCGCGCTCGATGATCGTGTCGCGGATAGTCCGGTATTTGCCGTCGCTGCGCAGGCGTTCGAATTGATCGTGCAGGTTGAACACCAGGGCCGGACGCAGGAAGCGCCGCGCGGTGCGGCTCGCGCCGGGATGCAGGCCGACGACGTAGTAGCCCCGTCCGCCGACGCTGAAGCTGAAGTCGGCGGCTTGCGGGTCCTTGCTGACCCGCGGGTCCCACTCGTGGTGAACGGCATCGGCATCGTGCATGGCCTGCAGATAGTGCCACAGCAGCGTTTCAAACGCCTGCTCGGTCAGCACCCCGCGCTGGCGGAACAGCACGACCACGCTGCGGAACAGCGTGGAATCCTGGTCGTATTCATGACTGAAGCACTGCAGGGCAGCGACGGTGGCCGCGGCCGGTCCGCAACGCAGGTCGCTTTCGATCTGATAGACGATCTGCCCGCGGTTGAGCGCCGATTTCGCGCCCACGCAGGGGAATGCATCATCGGCAATAAACTGCTCGAAGTGGCGGATCAGTGCTTCGTCCGAACAGATCCCATCCGGGTGCGCCTCATCTGTATGCGATAGGGCAGGTGATCGCGCTGGGCTATGCATGACGGCCTTCCTTCCTTGAACGGTGCATCCGCCCCCACGCTTTAGGCAGGCGAACTGGATCGATGGAATGGACCCCAAGCATGGAACGGACCGCCGCCGCGGGAAGTCATCCCAGGACGAGCTGCATGTAGGACATGACTGAAGCCAGCGTGGGCACGCGGGCGTTGATCAGGCTTGTGCTGCCATTTTTCGGCATTCGTCGGCACAGCGCCGGCACGCTTGGGCGCACGCCTGGCAATGGTCGTGATGATGCTGGCCGCACTCGGCGCTGCATGTTTCGCAGACCTGGGCGCACACCGCGCACACGGCCTGGGCAAATTCGCTGCCGCGCGCCATGAAACCGGCGGCGAGGCGGCACAGGGCGGCGCAGTCGATGTCCAGCGCGATGCAGCGCGCCATGGGCTTGGGATCCGGCTCCTGCAGGCAGGCCGCTGCGCAGTGATCGCACGCGATCGCGCACGCGTGGCACGCCTCGATACAGCTCGCAAATTCGGTATGTGGCATGGGGTTCTCCTCAAAGACGGCTGGCCGCAGCGGCCAGGATTAGGGCAAGGCGGACAGGTTCGCGGTGCCCAGGTGACAGGGTGGACGAGGTCGGCGACGTTCGATATCGGACAGGTGCGCTTTTGCCTGTCGGACAGGACGCAGTCGGCGCATCGGCGCACTCGGCCGAACAGGGGAGGAAGGGGGCCGCGCGTTACCGCGTGACCGGGCCGGCTTGACGGGACCGGCGTCGATGTCGAACGATTGCAGCGCGGCCTCAGCCGCCGCCGCTCAGGCGGACTGCGGGCCCGCCTCGGCGGTCAGCGCTTCGGTCCAGGCCAGCGATTGCAGCTGTGCAAGGTTGACTTCCTCGGGGCTGGAGTCGATGTCGCCGGCGTAGCGGGCGATCTGCTCGAAGTCGTTGCGCTCCGACGCTTCGGCAAGCCTGAGGAAGGGCGCATAGGGGCCGGCATGGTGAAGCAGGGCCTGCACGATGGGCTCGGGCATCGGCAGGTAGTCGAGCAGGCTGGAAAGCGGTAATTCCATCAGTGGCTCGGCCAGCGAAAACAGTCCGGTGATGAAGAGTTCGTCCTGCGCGTCGCGGCTCAGGCGCGTCTGGCCGAGCAGTTCGCAGATGCGTCCGCGCGTGACCGCGGTGCGCGCCGCCAGCGCGCGGGTGGGCGTGGGGTTGGCGGTGACCAGCAGCAGCGCCAGCCAGCGGTAGAGCGTTTGCAGGCCGGTGAGTGTCAGCGCCTGGCGCACGGTGTGGACCTGCTGCTGCAGGCCGGAGGCTGCGGAATTGGCATAGCGCAGCAGACGCAGCGTGAGGGCGGCATTGCGGCGCAGCAGTTCTTCGATTTCGCCGAGGTCTTCAGAGGCGCGCACCTTGTTCATCAGTTCGAGCACGGCGAGCTGTCCGGGCTGGATGCTCTTGCTGGCGAGGTTTTCCGGGCGAGCGAAGTAGTAGCCCTGGAAATACTGGATGCCGCAGCTGCGGCACAGCTCGAACATTTCACGGCTTTCGACCTTTTCGGCGATGAAATGGCCGCTGAAGCCGAGCCGGATGTGCGCGATGATTTCCACGGTTTTTTCCGGGTGCTGTTCGAGCACGTCGAGCTTGACGAAGTCGACCATCGGCAGCAGCGGGCGGTATTCGTCGAGACAGACGAAATCGTCGAGCGCGAAGCGGTAGCCCATTTGCCGCAATTCATGGATGCGCGCGATCAGCACCGGCGTCACCGGCACGGTCTCGAGGATTTCGTAGACCACGTGGCGGGGCGGCAGCAGGCAGACGAAATCGCTCATCAACGTGGCTTCGTCCAGGTTGATGAAGGCGAGCTTCCCCTGCAGCAGCCAGTCGGGGCCGATACAGAGGGTGCTTCCGATAACCTCGACGCCGGCCTGCAGCTGGCTGGTGATCTGCGCCGAGACGGATGCCATCGATTGCCTGAACAGCAATTCGTAGCCGAACAGGCTGTGTTCGGCATCGACGATGGGTTGTCGTGCGAGATAGGTTTCCTTGCCCATCCAGGCTCCTCGAAAAACGTGTCATGTCATTGTCATCGGGAGCATATCAGGTCATTTCCTCCGCGAGACAGGGGCGACAGGTCCTGCGGGCGGAGAATCAGCGCGGCCAGCGGTGCGAAAAGGGTCCAGATCATCATCACGCTGCCCCGATTTTTTCAGGTGCAGGTCATTGCTGTCGTCGGGGGCGGGGCGACCCCGGAGTGCGGAATGAAACCGACCATGGCTTCCCGGCCAGCGTGGCCTGGCATCAAAGCCGCGCGCCGGGCGAGATGCCCCACTATGAGGGTGCCAACCCGGACGCCTGGCGGGAGAAGTATGGCGCAGGCAGCGGCGGCTGGCTGGAAGTCAGCATGGGCGACGACTACCCGTGCATCATGATGGATGCGCGCGGCTACGAGACCGTCGGCGCGCTGCCGCTGCGCAACCTGAAGGACAGCGAAGGCAATCGATCCCTCTGCTGCACGCCGCTAACGGGGAGTCCATGTAGCTAAATTGCTGGGCGCGCGCGCCGGCCGTACGGAAACGCCAGGCGCACGGCGTCCCTTGGGCAGCCCGGTCCGCCAGGATTCATGCCGCGTTGGTCCAGATGATGCACCAGCCTTCGGGACTGACCGTGCCCTCGACCCGCTTGCAGGTGTTCGACTCGGCAATGAAGTGCATGCAGTTACTGCACTTCTGCTCACCCTTGGGCCGGGCCTGGTATTGCACGCTGGCTTGCGATGACTTGACGGCCTCGGCCGGCGCAGCGGCCATCGGCTCGGACGGCTGATTTGCCGGCGAGACGGCTTCGGGGCCGGTGGGGGGCGACAGCGCATCGGTATCGGTCGAACCCACTTTCTGCGGGGCGTCGCAGCCCATCAGGGCGGCGGGGAGCAGCAGACTGCACCCCGCCGCGAGCGCGCCGCGCAGCACGATTCTGCGGGATGGCATCTCGGCCTCCCTTTGAGCGAGCGAGGCAGGCGTCGAGCGGTGCGCGCGCGACGACCGGCTGTCTGTGAGCGTATTGTTGTTCATGTCAGGTGTCTCCTGTAACGCGAGCGGGGGCGGACCCGCCAAAAAAAAGCCGGCTTCGATCCGGGCGTGTGCCCAGGCCGAAACCGGCAACCCACCACCCTCGCCAGGGCGGCGCCGGAGGGACGTTTAGCGCGCGGGTGCGCGCGTGGCGCTGGCGTCGGCCCTGCCCGCGGCTTCGAGTTCGGTCGCGGCCTCGCCCTTCATGCGTTCGGCCGCACGATCCGCACCGCGGACGGTCCCGTCGCGCCACTGGGCATTCGTGTTGGCACTGCCCGAGGTGCTCATGTGCGCATCCGCGCTGCCGCCCGCCTGGGCCTGGCCGGGTGCGTTGACCTGGGCGCCCGCGCCGACGCTGGCGCCG
>JAKACL010000035.1 GCA_021821425.1 Pseudomonadota bacterium | reverse complement strand
ATCTCGATCGTCGGCCGCGAGCGCAGGCGCGGGATCAGCATCATGAAGTCCGTCAGCAGGCGTCCGCTGGCATCGTGCGTGGGCGCCCGTTGCCACAGCGGCACACCGGGTGCCGCGCCAGCGGTCAGCGTGGTTGAAGCATGAATGCGTATCTTCATCACGCCTTCCGCAGTGCGGATTCAGGTTTTCAAGCCCAGGTCGGCCAGACCGCTCCGCCGTTCGCACTGGAGCCGCGCGCGTTGCCGGATGGACTGTCCGTCCTTGTGCAGATAACGTTCAAGCTCCTCGAGCGCCAGTCGGTAGACCTCGCGCTTGAAATCGACCACCGACTCCATCGACACCCAGTACTCGTTCCAGCGCCAGGCGTCGAACTCGGGGTGGCCGCTGGCGCGCAGCGACACATCGCAGTCGCGCCCGGTGAGCCGCAGCAAAAACCAGATCTGCTTCTGTCCACGATACAGGCCGCGGCTGTCGCGCCGCGTCCAGTGCGCGGGCACGTCGTATCGCAGCCATTCGCGGGTGCGCCCAAGGATGCGCACATGCGCGGGCTGCAGGCCCACCTCTTCTTCCAGTTCCCGGAACATGGCCTGTTCCGGCGTTTCCCCCGCGTTGATTCCGCCTTGGGGAAACTGCCAGGCGTGCTGGTTGACGCGCTTGCCCCAGAAGACCTGGTTGTGCGCGTTGCACAATATAATGCCTACGTTCGGGCGGTACCCCTCTCGGTCGATCATGGCCGCCACCATCTATAAAGTTCGATTGCCTGCATTCTTTCACACCCACCGGAAATTGCAAACCTGCCGTGACCCGAAATCTTCTGTTAAGCATTGTTTTAATTAATTTTTTGTCGGGCTGTTCCAATCTGATGACGGCCGAGCGGCCGGATCATGTGCTGGCGGAAATCCATGAATTCGGCACCACCGCCCTCGCCTACACCGCGGATGGGCAGCGTTTCATCAGCGGGGGGTTCCTGGGCGATATCCGGGTGTGGGAGGTCGCTACCCGAAAACCGCTCGTCGAACTGCGCGGCCACCGGCGCGCGGTGCGCGCCCTCCTGCCCCTGCCCACCGGCGATTTTGTCAGCGGCGGCGACGATGGCCAGCTGATCCTGTGGCATGACGGCCGCATCCAGGCGCAACGCGATGGCGCCGACGTGACGGCGCTGGCGCTGTTTCAGGGCCAGGTAGTCAGCGGCCACGCCGACGGCCACGTGCGCATCTGGTCTCGGAATACGCTGGACCCGTTGCGTGAACTTGCGCTGGGCGCCGGCGTGGTCGCGCTCAGCGCGCACGGCGCCTACCTGGCGGTCGGACTCGAGGACCGCATCCTGGTGCTGGATGCAATATTGACGCCGCGCCAGACCCTGGCCACCCCGCACGCGCCGCACGATCTGCAGTTCAGCCCGGACGGCCGCATGCTGGCGGCCGGCAGCTGGTTTCGCCTGAGCGTGTGGGATGTGGCGAGCGGCACGCGGCGTTCCATCCCGACCGAGCACAACGGCCTGCTGACCTCGCTTGCCTTCAGCCCGGACGGCCGCCATCTGGCCACATTGGGGCGCCACACCGATTCCGCGATCCGCGTCCTCGACACCCGCGATTTCAGCGTGGTGAAACGCTATCAGGCACACGCCCTGTGTGGCGCGGCGATCCGCTTCAGCCCCGATGGACGCACGCTGGCTTCCGGCTCGGACGATGAAAGCGTGCACCTGCACCGCCTCGACAAGGCGACTTATTCCAGCAGCGGCGCGATGCCCTCGGCCCACTGAAAGGTGTGCGCAAAGGCGCGCAGATCGAGCCCCCAGCGTTTCGACAACGCCGCCAGCCGGGCCCGTGCGGCGTCGAGCCGGGCGGGGCCACCCGGCTCGGCAAACGCAAACACGATGACATTGGTCTTGTCCTGCACCGAGATCCAGCCGACCTCGCCGTCGAAGGCGCGCGTCAGCCGCGCAAAATACTCGGCGAAGTCGCCATCTCGGCCCCACAGGTTCACCACCAGCACGCCACCCGGCTTCAGCACGCGACGACAGGCGGTATAAAACGTCTGCGTCGAGAATTCGGCAACCTGATTGCCGGCATCGAAGCCGTCGAGCAGGATGACATCGGCGCTGCCGGGATGCTGCCGCACATACAGCGCGCCGTCGGCCTCGATCACCTCGAGCGTGGCGTCGTCCGGCGGCAGGTCGAAATGGGTGCGCGCGGCGGCAATCACCCGCGGGTCGATTTCCACCGCGGTGATATGCGTCTGCGGGCGTTGCTTGCGGATGTATTTGGCGAGCGAACCGCCGCCGAGGCCGATCATCAGCACGTGCTGCGGCGCCGCATTGAACAGCAGGAAGCCCATCATTGCGCGGGTATAGGCCAGTTCCAGGTCCCACGGCCGCGACACCCGCATCCGGCTCTGGATCGCCTGGCTGCCCAGATGCAGCGTGCGCACCCCGCGTTCCTCGGTCACTTCCAGCCCGTCGTCGGCTGCCCGGCGTTTACCAAATTTCAGGCGCATTGCCATTCCACTTCAAAATCGAGGGCAAAAGATTACCCGTCCGCACGCTAAAATGCGCGTTTTCGTCCCGCTTATTCCACCATGCGCGCCAGCCAGTTCTTCATTTCCACCACCAAGGAAGCGCCGTCCGAGGCCGAACTCGTCAGCCACCAGCTGATGCTGCGCGCCGGCCTGATCAAGCGCCTGGGCTCCGGGCTCTATACCTGGATGCCGCTCGGCCTGCGCGTGCTGCGCCGGGTCGAGGCCGTGGTGCGCGAGGAAATGAACCGCGCCGGCGCGATCGAACTCCTGATGCCGGCGGTGCAGCCGGCCGAACTGTGGCAGGAAACCGGGCGCTGGGCGGTGTTCGGCCCGCAGATGCTGAAAATCAAGGATCGCCACCAGCGCGATTTCTGCTTCGGCCCCACCCATGAGGAGGTCATCACCGACGTCGCCCGCCGCGAAATCAAAAGCTACCGCCAGCTGCCGCTGAACTTCTACCAGATCCAGATGAAGTTCCGCGATGAAATCCGCCCGCGCTTCGGCGTCATGCGCGCGCGCGAATTCCTGATGAAGGACGCCTACTCCTTCCACGCCAGCCGCGACAGCCTGGCCGCCACCTACCAGACCATGTACGACGCCTATGGGCGGATTTTCACCCGGCTGGGGCTGAGTTTCCGTCCGGTGGCCGCCGACACCGGCGCGATCGGCGGCTCCGCTTCGCACGAATTCCACGTGCTGGCCGATTCCGGCGAGGATCTGATCGCCTACTGCCCGGATTCCGGCTACGCAGCCAACGTCGAACTGGCCGAGGCGCTCGCCCCCGCGACGCCGCGCGCCGCACCGCAGGAAGCCCTGCGCGAGGTGGACACGCCGAAGCAGACCACCTGCGAGGACGTCGCCGCGCTGCTCGACATCCCGCTCGCCCGAACCGTCAAGCTGATCGCCGTCATCGCAGGCGAGAAAATGGTCGTCCTGCTGCTGCGCGGCGACCACATGCTGAACGAAGTCAAGCTCGGCAAACTGGAAGGCATGGCGGATTTCCGCCTCGCCAACGAAGCCGAAATCCGCGCCGCCTTCGACTGCCCGCCCGGCTTCCTCGGCCCGGTCGGCATCGACCGCGCCCAAATCAGGGTCATCGCGGACCGTACGGTCGCCGCGATGAGCGATTTCGTCTGCGGCGCCAACAAGCCCAAACTCCACCTCGCCGGGGTCAATTTCGGCCGCGACCTGCAGGAACCGGATATTGTGGCCGATATAAGGAATGTCAGCCCGGGCGACCCCAGCCCGGACGGCCAGGGCACCCTGTCACTGTGCCGCGGCATCGAGGTCGGCCACGTGTTCCAGCTCGGCAACAAGTATTCCCTGGCAATGAACGCCACCTACCTGGACGAGGCGGGCAAGGTGCAGGCGCTGGAAATGGGCTGCTACGGCATCGGCGTATCGCGCATCGTGGCCGCGGCCATCGAGCAGAACCACGACGCGCGCGGCATCATCTGGCCGGCGACGATGGCACCGTTCTTGCTGGTGATTGTGGCAATCGGCTACGGCAAAAGCGAGATGGTTAAAACGGCTGCGGATACGTTGTATGCTGAACTTTCCGCCGCCGGGGTCGACGTCTTGCTGGACGACCGCGACGAACGCCCCGGCGTAATGTTCGCCGATGCCGAACTGATCGGCATCCCGCACCGCGTGACGGTCGGCGAACGCGGCCTCAAGGACGGCGAGATCGAGTACCAGCCGCGCCGGGCCCAGGCCGGACAAAGCGGCGACGCGCAAAAGATCGCGCTGGCCGGGGCCGTCACTTTTATGAAAGGTTTGCTGGAAAGCTGACATGAACAAGACCACGCACATCGGTTTGCTGTTTGCCGCCTTGCTGCTGACCCTGCCTGCCCAAGCGGGCGGACAGCGCGAAGAGGCGATGTCCGCTAACGTGCGTTCGTCGCTGCAGCGGGCGCTGGCCGACACCGCGGTCACCCGCACGGCGTTCCGCAATGTCGCCGACGAGGCGGCCTGGCTGAAGGACATGTCGCGCCGGCTCGCCAAGCGCATGCCCGACGAAGCCGAGCGGCTGGAATTCCTGACCACGCTGCACTGGGAAGCCGCGCGCGCCGGCGTCGACCCGCAGCTGATGCTGGGCCTGATCCAGGTCGAAAGCGGTTTCCGCAAATATGCCGTGTCGCCGGTGGGCGCACGCGGCTACACCCAGGTGATGCCGTTCTGGGTCAAGGCCATCGGCAGTCCCGACCACAACCTGTTCCAGCTGCGGACCAATCTGCGCTATGGCGCGCTGATCCTGCGCCACTACATCGACATCGAGCGCGGCGACCTCTATCGCGCGCTGGGCCGCTACAACGGCAGCCTCGGCCGCCCGGAATACCCCAACCTGGTGGTCGGCGCCTGGAAACGCCACTGGGACTACACCCCCAGCACCAAATCGGCCGACGCCAGCACCGCACCGCGCAGCTGACCCGCCGGCAGGGCGCGCGCCCGCCGGATCCTGCTTGCCTTTCTCTCCCGGTCGCACCATCCTTAAAGAAGGCGCGGCATTCCGCCATGCGCACTTTCGGGAATCCCTCCATGAAAACACCTGCTCTCACGCTGCTTGCCCTGGTCGCCCTGGCCGGGGTGGCCGGCTGCGAATCCCAGCCCCGATACGGCGAAGTCCGCGTACACGATCGCGATCTCGACATGCGCGTGGTGTTCACCGACCACGACCGTCGGGTCCTGCACGACTACTACCGGGTCGACTACCGCGCCCTGCCGCCCGGTCTCGCCAAAAAAGGCAAGGTGCCGCCCGGGCATGCCATGCGGGTGCGCCAGCCCTTGCCGCCCGACGCCTACTGGCACTACCTGCCCCAGAACGTGGAGCGGCAGCTGAGCCGCCTGCCGGATGGCTACGTGCGCGTGATCGTCGGTCCCAGCATCGCGATCATGAATGTCCGGACCCGCGTCATTTTCGACGTGATCGAGAACGTTCACGACTGAACGTGAACGCCGCAGATTTGCTGTCGATAACTCATCCGCGCGTCGTCCGTTCGACAGCTTTGCGGCACTAATGCGATGAGCGTGCGCCGATAAGCCGCGTCTATTGGTCGGCCTGCCTGGACTCCCGGCTGGCACGAACCCTGCAGAAGTAGGGGCGGGGTACATTCGTGCCACTCAACGATACCTGGAGGCGACCATGGAAATGACCATGCATTTGTCCCGCACGGCCAAGGGACAGGAGGAAATCTTCAATCACGGCCATACCCTGCGACCCAAGCAGCGGCAGATCCTGTTCAGTCTCGGCAACGGCGTTTCGTTCGCCGAATTGTGCAGCAAGCTGCCCAACTGCGCCGAACTGGAAAGCATGGTGCACGACTTGATGCAAAGCGGTTTCATCCAGGCCCTGCGCGACATGGCGTCGGGCAGCGGCAAACCGGCAGCGGCGCCGACCACATCCGCTGCACCAGGCTTTGCCGCGCCGATGAACAGCGCGCTGGCGGACTGCCGCAGCTATGTGCTGGATTTCATGTCGGCGCTGGTGGGCACCAAGTCGCCCGCCTACCGGCAGATGAGCGAAACGCAGGACATCGACGGGTTCAATGCGGTGCTGCCGATGTGTCGCCGGGTGGTGGCCGCGGTGGCGTCGCCGCACCAGGCAGCCGAAATGGAAGCGGAAGTCGCCCGGCGCCTCGGGCGCTGAACGCGATAGTCGGTACGGCGGCGTGCCGGTCAGGGCTTGCCGTTGCTCAGGATCACCAGCGTTCTGGGCTGGCAGTCCGCCGTCACCACGGTGCCCGGCCCGCCCGGCACCGCGTCGACCACGCCGGCAAATGGCGCTTTCAGCTCGGCATCATTGAGATTCTTTTGTGCGATCGTGCGCCGCGCGTTCGCGGACGCCAGCCCGGCTTTCGCCCGCGTGTGGCGCAGCGTGGCAGCTTCGAGTTCGCTGGTCGACGACACGGTGCGGTTGAACAGTTCCTCCGCACGCTCGAATTCGCGCCGGGCATCTTCCTCGTCGGCTTCCGCACGCGCATGCTCCGCGTTTGCCTCGTCGAGTCGGGCCTGCAGCACGGTCCTGTCGAGGCGCAGCAGCACCGCGCCTTTCTTCACGCGTTGTCCGGGCTTCACCAGCACTGCTTCGACCACGCCGGATACCCGGGTGGTGAGTTCGACCCGTTCCGCCGCCTGGAGCGGGCCGACTGCCCCGAGGCAAACTCCGGCCAGCGCGACCGCCACGATGCCTTGCTTCATTCCTGTGCTCCCTGCTGTGCTTCCTTAACAAAGGGCGGCAGCCTGCCGCCGGACAATGCTTCGAGCCGGGCCAGCGCCAGCGCCAGCCGGTATTCCATCTGCCTGCGTCGCAGCTGCGCCGCCTGGGTTTCCGCCATGCTGCTGCCGAGGCTGGTTTTCAGTTCGAGCTCGTACTCGGCGCGGGCGCGTTCCAGTGCCCAGTCGCGATATTCCACCTGCTTGTCGGCCGCCGCGATGCCGCTGTCGCGCAGCCATTGAATCTCCTGCAGGGTGTCGAGCAGGGTGTCGGCCAGATCGAGCTTGAGTTTTTCCAGTTCGGCGGCGCGACGGTCCTTCTGCGCCAGCTCGCGCGCCACCCGCGCATCCACGCGCGCGCCCTGATAAAGGGGAATATTGAAGACCAGCCCGGCGCTGAGTTCGTCGCGGGTGCTCGATTCGCGGCTGTAACCACCGCCGACCACTTCGGCATCCAGTACCGGATTGCGCTCGGCGCGTATCGACGCGAGCCGCGCATCCGCCGCCGCCAGCTGCGCCTGCAGGATCTGTATGCGCGGATTGTGCTGCATCACCCACGGCAGCAAGACATCGTAGCCGGGAACCGGCCGCGCGTTGCCCGGCAGCTCGGGGATCGCAAGCTCGGTCGGCAGCGTGTCGGGGCGGTGCATGGCATGCGCAAGTTTCTGGCGGGCGCTCTGCATGCGCTGCTGGCTGGCATTGCGGCGTTCGCGCCAGTCCTGGAAGAAGGCCTCCAGCCGCAACAGTTCGGGGCGACTTCCGACTCCCAGCTCAAAGCGCTCGCGCGCCTTGTCCCAGTCGAGAAAGGCCACCGTCATGAATTCGTTTTCGGCGACATATTGCTGGTCGGCCAGCAGCACGTCGAAGTAACGCGCCATGATGTCGATGCGGCGCAGGCTCTCGACATTGAGCAAGGCAGCCTGGCGTGCGGCGATTTCCTGGTCGGCCGCGGCCACGGCCTGGCCGGTCCGGCCAAAATCCAGCAAAGGCTTGCGGGCGACGATACGGCCGATGTTGTCGGGTTTCCAGTCGCCATCCGGGCGACGTCCGGTGCGCAGACTACCGTCCAGAAAGAGGCTGAAATCCTGCCGGCTGGATGCCAGCTCGCGGTCGGCGCGCGACAGCGCCAGATCGCTTTCGGCCAGGCGCCGGTCGGGGTGGGCGGCGGACACGGTTGCCAGCGCTTCGTCGAGCGTCAGGCGCGCCGCGCCCGCCGGAGTGGATAGCGCGCATGCCAACGCCAGCACCGCGCTTCCGGCGACGCGCCTCATTTACCTTGCTTGTATTTGATGAAGGGCTGGGTGGCGTAAGCGCCTTCGCTGACATAGCGGCCCAGCAACAGGAACTCGGCCTTGTCCTTGACCGGCCCGGTATGTCGGGCCATCACCTTGCCGTCGAGATCGAAGAACATCATCACCGGCGTCGCGCGCACGCGATGGCCAAAGGCAAACGCCTTTTCGGTGGTGACCTTGCCCTGAAAGTCGGTGAGTTCGGTGTCGCCGTTGACATCGATCGGGTACAGCAGGAACTTCGCACGGAAATCGTCCTGCACCTCGGACTGGTTGAGGATGGTGGTTTTCATGCGCTCGCACCAGGGACATTCGTCCATTTCGAAGAACAGGAAAATGCCTTTCTTGCCCTGTTTCTTCGCCTCCTGCAAATCGGCCTGCAGATCGCCAAACTTGGGCTGGAAGAAATGGGTCATCGGGTCGCGCGTTTCCGCCCAGGCGGGCGCAGACAGCAGCAGGAACAGTGCGATCAACAGCGGGCGCATGGATTCTCCTCGGGACGCAGATTACTTCTTCGGGCGGGGTGCCTTGGCGATATAGCTTTCCACCGCAGCCCGCGTGATCGCCCCCACCTGCTGGGCAACCATTTTACCCTCCGGGTTATATAAATAGGTGGTCGGCAGACCCTGGATCGGGCCGATCTGGCTCACCACCCTGGGATTGCCCAGCACGATCGGATAATCGACAAACAGCCCTTCGGCAAAATCGATCACCTGCTTGGGGTCGCGATAATCCATCGCCACGCCGATGACCACAAGATTGTTTTTCTTGTCTTCGTGCAATGCGATCAGGTCGGGAATTTCCTCCAGGCAGGGCGGGCACCATGTGGCCCAGTAGTTCACCAGCACCCACTTGCCCTTGTAGCCGGACAGCGTGTGAACCTTGCCCTTGGTGTCGGTCACCCTGAAATCGGCCGCCTGCGCCCACGTGACCGTCACAGCCAACAGCAGTCCGGCCAGCCACATCGGATAAACTTGCCTACCTTGTTTCATCTGCATCGGTTTTTCCATCATGAAAGCATTCCGCACTGAGAAAGACTCGCTCGGCGAGGTCCAGGTTCCCGCAACGGCGTGGTATGGCGCGCAGACGGCGCGCGCCGTGGCCAATTTTCCCATTTCGGGGCGCGGTCCGGATAAGGATTTCGTACTAGCGCACGTGCGCATCAAGCTCGCCGCCGCGCGCGCCAACTGCCAGCCGGGCTGGCTGACTGAAGAAAAACGCGACGCCATCGCCGCCGCCTGCGAAAAAATCCTCGGCGGCGAATACAACGACCAGTTCGTGGTCGACCGCTTCCAGGCCGGCGCCGGCACCAGCCACAACATGAACAGCAACGAGGTCATCGCCAATCTGGCCAACGTTGCGCTGGGCGGCGAAAAGGGCACATACAAGCCGGTTAATCCCAACGACGACGTCAACATGGGGCAGTCGACCAACGACACCATCCCCACCGCGATCCGGCTGGCTGTGCTTGCCAAGCTGCCGCGCCTGACGGCCGCCGTGCATGCGATGGCGGCGGAATTCACGCGGCTGGCCGAACGCGAAAAGGACACGGTGAAATCCGGCCGCACCCATCTGCAGGACGCCGTGCCGACCACGCTGGGCCAGGAGTTCGCCGGCTATGCGTGGACCTTGACGCGTTGCGCCGCCAGCCTCGACGCGGTGCGTCCGGCGCTGTGCGAGATCGGCCTGGGTGGCTCGGCCGCCGGCACCGGACTCAACACCTCGCCCGATTACCCGGCGCGCGCGGCCGCCGAACTGGCGAAGCTGACCGGCGAGCCGATCCGCGTCGGCCAGCTGGTCGCGCAGATGCAGTCGATGAACGACTTCGCACGGCTGTCGGGCGAGATCCGCAACCTCGCGCTCGAACTCACCCGCATTTCCAACGACCTGCGCCTGCTCGCCAGCGGGCCCCGTACCGGCCTCGGCGAAATCCAGCTGCCGCCGGTGCAGCCGGGGTCATCCATCATGCCTGGCAAGGTCAACCCGGTGATGTTCGAGATGCTGAACCAGGTGTGCTTCCAGGTGCTGGGGCAGGACGCTGCGGTCAGCTACATGGTGCAGGCCGGGCAGATGGAACTCAACGTGATGATGCCGGCGCTGGGCTCGGCGCTGTTCGACGCGATGGACTGGCTGACCAACGCGATGAATGCCGCCACCGAAAAGAACCTCAAGGGCATCGTCGTCAATCGGGAACGCTGCGCGTTTTTCATCCACCAGAGCGTCGCGCTCGCCACGCTGCTGAACACGCAGATCGGCTACAACCAGGCCGCCGAAGTCGCCAAGGAATCGGAGAAGTCCGGCCGCCCGGTGCGCGACCTCGTCGCCGAAAAAGGCCTGATGAGCGCGGCCGACTTCGACGCGCTGGTGCTTGCCGCTGCGCACGGCGTCGGCAGCGGCGGTGGCGGCGGCTGACGCCGCCGCATTGACGAGACACCCACCACATGGCGATCCAGTGGTTCCCCGGTCACATGACCACCGCGCGCAAGAAGGCCGCGGAGACGATGGCGCAGATCGACGTGGTGGTCGAGGTGCTCGACGCGCGTCTGCCGGAAGCCGGCAGCAACCCGATGATCCACGAGTTGCGCACGCATCGGCAGCGCGCCTGCCTCAAGCTCCTGAACAAGGCCGACCTTGCCGACCCCGAAGCCACACGTGCCTGGATCGACTACTTCAACAAGCAACCCGGTGTGCTGGCGGTGGCGATTTCCGCCAAGAAAGCGAGCGACGTGGCGAAGCTGCCGGCGCTGGCGCAGAAGCTGGCGCCGCACCGCGACGACACCTTCAAGCCGCTGCGGCTGATGATCATGGGCATCCCCAACGTCGGCAAGTCGACGCTGATGAACACCTGGGTCAAGCGCCGTGTCGCTGCGGTGGGCGACGAGCCGGCAGTGACCAAGTCGCAGCAGCGCATCAACCTGTCGCCGCGGCTGATCCTGGTCGACACGCCGGGGATGACGTGGCCGAAGATCGAGCACGACGCCGACGGCTTCATGCTGGCGGCAAGCCACGCGATCGGCCGCAACGCGGTGATCGACGAGGAAGTGGCGGTGTTTCTGGCGGGCATCCTGCTCGAACGCTACCCGGCGCTGCTGCAGGCGCGCTACGGGTTTTCGCTGGAAGGGCTGGACGCCACCGGGGTGCTGGAAGCGGTGGCGAAAAAACGCGGCTGCATTCTGAAGGGCCGCGGCGGCGAACTCGATCTGGAAAAAGCCGCGATGATTCTGCTGACCGATTACCGCAGCGGCACGCTCGGCCGCATCAGCCTGGAAACCCCGGCGTCGCGCCAGGCGATGCTGGCGGCTGCAGCAGAAAAATCCAGGCCAACCGAAAAGGCCAAACTCGACGCGGCCGAATGATC
This sequence comes from Pseudomonadota bacterium, assembly GCA_021821425.1. The sequence goes on along the minus strand of JAKACL010000035.1, from coordinate 3,499 downwards.
AGGCGCCGCGCCACGCGGCGAGATCGAGCCAGGCGACGGTTTCCGTTTTCCCGTGCACCGCACTCACCGGCAGCCGTTCCCCCAACTGCCAGCGCAGCAGCGCTGCGTGCTTGCCCGCGCCGGTGATCACAAACCAGATCCTGGCGCTGCGTTTCAGGCGTGCGGCCGACAGGCTCACGCGCTCGGGCGGCGGCTTGGGCGCGTCGAATACAGCCAGCACATCCGGGCTGTCTTGCTGCGTGCCCCAGTCGTGTCCTGGAAACAGACTCGCAGTGTGGCCGTCCTCGCCCATTCCGAGCAGCACGACATCAAAATCAGCGACGCGCTCAAGCCAGTCCGCATAGACCGCAGCGGCTTCAGCCGCGCCGAACTCGGCCGGCATCGGCCAGCGTTGCGTTTCGGGAATGGCCGACGCTTTGAGCCAGGCGGCTTCGGCCATGGCGCTGTTGCGCTCGGGGTGGTCGCCAGGCAGGCAGCGTTCGTCGCCGTACCACACGTGCCAGGCGGCATCGCCGACGCCGCGGCGCGCGAGTTCGGCGTACAGCGCACGCGGCGTGCTGCCGCCCGCCAGCACGATATGAAACGCACCGCGCGCCGCGATGGCGGCAGCGGCTTCGGCGCACAGCGCGTCGGCGAGTGCCCGCACCAGCGCGTCGCTGTCCATGAATATCCGCGTCTGCACCCGCGTCACAGTTCGTTGCGCCAGATCTGGTCGTCGCTGTCGAACAGGCGATTGGCATCCGCCGAGCCCCAGGTGCCGGCGGGATAGGTCGGGATGTATTCGCGCTCGACCGCCCAGTGCTTGAGGATGGGATCGACCACCCGCCACGCCCATTCGATTTCGTCGAAGCGCAGGAACAGCGAGCGGTCGCCTTCGATGACGTCGAGCAGCAGCGTCTCGTAAGCGTCGAGCGTCTGCTCGTCGGTCTTCAGGAAGCTCGCGTTCATCTGCATCAGCCGCGTGTCCATGTCGAGTCCGGGCTGCTTGACGTGGATTTCCATGCGCATCGATTCGTCGGGCTGAATCGACAGCAGTATCCAGTTGGGATCGATCGACTCGAGCGGGGTTTCACGGAACAGCTGCTGCGGCGGATGGCGGAAGCGGATCGCGATCATCGAGGTCTGGTGCGGCATGCGCTTGCCGGTACGAAGATAGAACGGCACCCCGCGCCAGCGCCAGTTGTCGATGTAGAACTTGGCGGCGACGAAGGTTTCGGTGATGGAATTCGGCTCGACGTTTTCTTCCTGCTGGTAGCCCACCACGGGCTTGCCGTCGATCTTGCCGCGGGCGTATTGCGCGCGCAGCGCATGCGCATGCACCGAACGCTTGGCGATCGGCCGGATCGAGCGCAGCACTTTCACTTTCTCGTCCTGCAGCGCGTCGGCTTCGAGCGCGGCGGGCGGTTCCATCGCGACGACGGTGAGCAATTGCATCAGGTGATTCTGCAGCATGTCGCGCAGCGCGCCGGCGCGGTCGTAGTAATCGGCACGGTTCTCGATGCCGATCGATTCGGCCACGGTGATCTGCACGTGATCGATGAAATTGCGGTTCCACAAGGGCTCGATCAGCGTGTTGGCGAAGCGGAAGACGAGCAGGTTCTGCACCGTTTCCTTGCCGAGAAAGTGATCGATGCGGTAGACCTGTTCTTCGTCGAAATGCTGGTGCAGCAGGCGATTGAGCATCTGCGCCGACTCGAGATCCTCGCCGAAAGGCTTTTCGATCACCACGCGATTCAGGCCGCGCGGCTTGTTGAGCCCGGCGGCTTCGAGGTTCTGGATCACCGCGCCGAATTCGGCCGGTTTGATGGCGAGATAAAACACCGCGCTCGAACACGCCGACTCGGGCGGCAGCCGTTCGGCCAGCGCCTGGTAGGAGGCCGGGACGTTGAGATCGCCCTTGAAATAGCTGAAGCGCGCGATGAAGCGGTCGAACACCGGCGTGTCGAGCGAGCCCTTGATCTTGTCCTTCAGGACTTCGCGCATGTGCTCGCGCCAGGCTTCCGTCGTCCAGTCGCGCCGCGAAAACGCGATGATCGTCAACGATTCGGCCAGACGCGAGGCCGCTTCCAGGTGATACAGCGCGGGCAGCAGCTTGTTGGACGCGAGGTTGCCCGTGGCACCGAAAATCACGAACGAGCACGGGAGATTGTCGGTGGCCGCATTTTTGCCCAGGTTCATCTCAGGCCTCCTTGACGGCATGGCCGCCAAAGCCCTGGCGCATTTTCGCCAGCATCTTGTTCGCGTAATCGCCCTTGCCCTGGCTGGCAAAACGCATCATCAGCGCCAGTGTCATGACCGGCGCAGGGATGCCCTGTTCGATTGCCTCCAGTGCGGTCCAGCGGCCCTCGCCGGAGTCGCCGACAAAGGGCTGGATCGTCTCGAGCGTCTGGTCCTGCTTCAGGAAATCCGCCGACAAGTCCAGCAGCCACGACTGCACCACGCTACTGTGGCGCCACAGTTCGGCAATGGCGCTGACGTCCAGCTCGAACCCGGGCTTGTTTTTCATCAACGCGAAGCCTTCGGCCAGCGCCTGCATCATGCCGTATTCGATTCCGTTGTGGACCATCTTGACAAAATGTCCGGAACCGACCATCCCACAGTGCAGCCAGCCGCGGTCTTCCGCAGGGGCGAGCTTTTCCATGTAGGGCTTGAGTCGGGTCGCGGCTTCCTCGCTCGCGCCGAACATCAGGCAGTAACCGTTTTCCAGCCCCCACACGCCCCCGGACACACCGACGTCGGAAAATTCGATCTGGCGCTCGGCCAGCCAGGCGGTGCGACGCTGCACGTCCTTGTAAAACGAGTTGCCGCCATCCACCACCAGATCGCCCGGCGCCAGCATCGGCCGCAAGGCTTGCAGCGTGGCCTCGGTTGCGTCGCCGGCAGGCAGCATCAACCACAGGATGCGCGGCGCGGCGAGCGCATCGACCAGCGCCTGCAGGCTGGCGCAGGCAAGATGGCCCGTTTCTTCGGCCAGTTCCTGCGTCACATCGAAACTGCGGTTGAACAGCGCAATCTGCGCGCCCTTGCGTGCCAGGCGCCGCGCCATGTTGCCGCCCATGCGACCCAGTCCGACAATGCCAAATTCCATGTTCGACTCCTTGATGGTGTAGGGATGACCGACGCAGCAATCGTGCCGGCAATGAACCCATGATAGAACGTGAAAATGAAGGATGCGTGGTGCAAAGCGCGCGCCCTATCGGTGCGCCCTGCACGTTTATCAGGCCAGCAAACCGGGGAACAGTTCGCCCAGGCCGGTTGCGATCATCTCGACCGAAATCGCCGCAATGATCAGGCCCATCAGGCGCGTGACGACGTGGATGCCCGTTTTTCCAAGCCGCCGCGCGATCATCGGTGCGGCGCGAAACGCCAGCCACACCGACAGCGCCACCAGCGCCACCGGAATCAGCAGCAGGCCCTGGTGCAGCATGTCGCCCTGCGCCGCGCCGGCCGCCACGATGACATGGGTGATCGCGCCCGGCCCGGCCAGCAGCGGAATGCC
>JAKACL010000034.1 GCA_021821425.1 Pseudomonadota bacterium | reverse complement strand
CAGCGAGCATTGCCCTGGGTGCAGCCGGGCGGCAGGCAACCGTTGGGATCGGTGGTGGGATCGCACACGGGCTGGGGCTCGAACGTGCATGCCGGGTCGGTAACCGGGCACTTCGGCAATTGCCCGTCTTCCGGCCCAGGGCCAGGACCCGGGCCCGGGTCCTCGGGCTTGCCGGCGTTGCCGGGGCCGGGGATGCTGGCGTTGGCATTTTCTATTGCGGGGCTTTGCATGCGCATCACGGTGTGAGTGACCACCGGGATGCGTTTGGCTGCAACCAGCCCCTGGCGAAAAGCGTCGGGGTCGCCGCTGTTGAGGATGCCGAGCGCCCAGTTCATGAATTTGCCAGCAAGCGGAATCTGTTTGCGCTCGGGGATGCCGTAGGTGATTCGCAGCTTCAAGAGGTTGGCGTCCGCCAGGGTCTGGCCGGATGCATTGGTCTGGGGGTCGTTGTTGCAGCCGGGCACGTCGATCGGGCACTTGATGAAGGCCAGGTTGCTGTTGGGGATGACACGCGAGCTGGTCTTGAGCTTGGCGGCAAGGCCGGGGCTGGCGTAGTCGTCGAAGCTCTCTTTGGTGGGGGAGAGAATTTCGATGCGAACGTAGGGGGTGTCTGCCACGGCCTTGGCATAAGAGGCGGCGAGCTGGGCGGTGCTAGTGCCGCCGCCGTGATAGCCGGTCATGGCGCGGGTAAACGCGGCGCGGATGGCGGCGGGGCTGGCGTTGCTGGTGGTGCCGGCGCGGGCGGCTTCGAAGGTGGCGTAGTTGAGCTGGCTCTTGCTGTGGTAGAGCAGGCCGTATTGAATCAGGTTCATCAACAGGAACAGGACGATGGGGACGACAACGACGAATTCGACGAGGGTGGCGCCGCGCTGATTGTGCCAGCTCAGGCAGAGGCCGCGCTGGGGGCGCGATACAAAGTGGAAACGCGGAAGCGAGCGGCGCATGGCTGTGCTAGATCAGGGTTTGCCAAGCAGGGATTGCTCGGCCCAGCCTTCCGCGTCGGCACCTTTTACCCTGAGGTAGCGGCCCTGGGTTTCGCCGAGGTAGATGACTTCTTCGTTTTTGCCAAGCTGGCCGAGGACCTTGGCCTGGGGCTGCGCATCGTGCAAGAGTTTGACGCGGGCGATGCGGGCGACCAGGACGTCGCCGGCGGTGAAGCCGTTGACGACGTGACCCGTCTGCTGAGCGGAGATGCTGGCTTGGCCGGCTCCGGCTTGCGCCGCGCTGGCCTGCTCCGTCTGGAAGCGGGCCCAGGCCTTGTCGTAGCTGGCAGCGGCGAAGCCGTTGAGTTTCTGGCTGCCGAACAGCGCGAGCGGCACGCCGCGTCCGCCGATGGCGCGCCATTCGGACTCGGCTTGAGCGTTGGCGGAAACGTCCTTTTCCAGATAGGGAATGTTACGGCTTTGCATGTGCGCCAGTGCGCGTTTGCAATAGCCGCAGGTGGGGGTGGTGTAGATGACGACTTCGCCGGGTCGGGCTTCGCGGATGTCGATGCCGGCGGGGCGCGCGCCGGTGCTGGGGGTTTCGATGCTGCGAAACACTTCGGCCACGCCCCGGTTGATTTGCCGGTTGACCTGGCCCTGCACGGCGTTGTTAAACGTAGAGAGTGGATCCCAGGCCAGTGCAGATTGAGTGAGCGCAAGCAGGCTCCATCCAAACGAAACAAGCAGGCGCTTCATGCGTAGATCTCCTGTGGGCTATTCGACAGTTTCGGCGCCAGCGACTGGCCTGCCTGCAGACCGAGCCGCGCAGCCTCCCCCGCCGCCAGTTCCAGCGTCTGCCAGGCGCCGACATAGGCGGCGGCGCGCCAGGGTGCGAGTCGGGGGACGATTCGGCGGATGACGCCGCTGCGGTCGAGAAACACGACATCGATGGGGGCGCGCATGAAGGCGGTGTGTACCGAGGCGCAGGGTACGAGCAAGAGGCCTTCGCCGGGTTTCAGCGCAGGGGCGAACAACAGGCCGCGCAGCCGGCTGAAAAAGCCGTCTGCACGGCGGATGGCAAGCGGGAGGTTGTGCGGGGAGGTTTTCATGCGGCGCTTAAAACCCCGAGGCAATGAACTTCATGACGATGGGGAACATGAGGATGGCGAACACGCAGGGGAAGATGAAGAACAGCAGCGGGAACAGGAGTTTGACTGGGGCTTCCATGGCGAGCTTCTCGGCGCGGGCGAAGCGTTCGGTGCGGCGCTGGTCGGCCTGGGCGCGGAGTATCGGGCCGAGACTCATGCCAGTGGCCTCGGCCTGGATCAGGCTGGCGACGAAGCTGGAGACCGATGGCATGTCCATGCGGGCGGCCATCTCACGCAGGGCGTCGCTGCGGGGCTTGCCGGCGCGGACGTCGCGCAAGAGGCGAGCGAATTCGTCCTTCAACGCACCGGCCGGGCCCTTGTCGACGGCCTGCTGGATGGCGCCGGTGAGATTGAGGCCCGATTCGATGCACAGGGTGATCAGGTCGAGCATGAAGGGCAGCGACTTCAGGGCCTGGCGGCGGCGGACATCGATGCGGTCCTTGAGCCAGACCGCGGGATAAACGAAGCCGAGCAGAAAGCCGACGAGGAAGGGCCACAACCCAGGCAGACGGAAGCTCGCTGCGAGCCAGACGCCGACGGCGCCGAAGGCAAGCCCCCACCACAGGCGACCGGCCAGGTATTGGGCGGGGCTCAACGCAAAGTCGAGCCCCGCAATGCGCAGCCGGATGAGGAGCAGGGCTTGTCGCCCCGGTGACAGCCAGGGGTCGATATAGTGCGCCAGCCATTGCACCGGCCACCACAGCAGGCGGTAGCCGGCAGGCGGCGCGTCGAACCAGGTACGGTCCTGCTCGGGCACCGCTGCCGCGAGGCGCGAGACGACCCAGGCGACCAGCGCGAACGACAGCCCCGCCGCCAGGGCAAAGCCAGAGAGGACCCACTGGGGATTCAGGTCGGGCAGGGTCATGCGGGCGGACTCATACGTCGATGGCCACGATGCGGCGGATGATCCAGACGCCGAAGAATTCCATGATGGCGACCGCCACCAGCACGCCCCACCCCATTTGCGTGGTCCACAGCAACGACATTGCGTCGGGTTCCATCCGGCTGAGCACCCACAGCAGGAACACGGGCAACAGGCCGACCACCCACGCCTGCAGCTTGCCCTGCGCGGTCAGCGCGCGGATCTTGAGCTCCATGGCGTGCTGGCTGCGCAGGGTGGCGGCGGTGCGCTCCAGCGTTTCGGCCAGTCCGCCGCCGGTCTCGCCGGCGATGCGCATGGCCGAGACCATGAGCTTGACCGACTGCACGGGCACGCGGTGGCTGAGGTTCTCCAGCGTATCGTCGAGCGTCACGCCGAGGCGCTGTTCGTGCTGCATGAGCTGGAATTCCTGCGACAGCGGCGATGCCAGTTCGGCGCACACATGGCGCACGGCAGTCGCCAGCGACAGCCCGGCCTTGGCACCGCCGGCGATCATCAGCAACGCGTCGGGCAACTGCGCCTCGATGCGCTCGATGCGGCGGCGGCGCATCCAGCGAAAAATCAGACGCGGTGCAAACGCCAGCAGCGCGGCGACGATAAATGCCAGCACCAGGCTGTGGGTCGCCAACCAGGTGGCGGCTGCGGCCAGCAGCATCAGGGCGAGGTTGATTGCATACAGCCGCGACGGATCGGCGAACAGAAAGAGCTCACGCAGGTTGAAGTGGGTGTCGCGAGTGAAGCGGGTGCGATAGGCGACGAGCAGCTTGCCGCCGAGGTCGAACGAGGCCCACACCAACAAGGCGGCGGCAACCGCAATGGCGAGGGTGAATCCAGTGGCGATCATGACTCGCCCTGCCGGTTGAACAGCGACAGGTCGAGCTCGATGCCCGCCTCGCGCAAATTGTCGTAGAAAGCGGGCACGGCGTTGCAACCGGTGAAGCGGCCGACGACGCGACCCTGCGTGTCTCGCCCCTGCTGCTCGAAACGGAACAGTTCCTGCAACTGGATTTTTCCGGACTCGATGCCGGTGACTTCGACGATGCCGGTGATGACGCGACGGCCGTCGGCGAGTCGTGCCTGCTGGATGAGAAGATCGACGGCGGAGGCGACCTGGTCGCGGATGGCGGTCAGCGGCAGGTCCATGCCGGCCATCAGCACCAGCGTTTCCAGCCGAGCGAGCGCGTCGCGCGGGCTGTTGGCGTGCAGGGTGGTGAGCGAACCGTCGTGGCCGGTATTCATGGCCTGGAGCATGTCGAGCGCCTCGCCGCCACGGCATTCGCCGACAACGATGCGGTCGGGCCGCATCCGGAGCGCGTTCTTGACCAGGTCGCGGATGGCGATCTGGCCGCGGCCTTCGGCATTGGCCGGACGGGCTTCAAGGCTGATTAGATGGGAATGCGCCAGCCGCAGCTCGGCGGCATCTTCGATGGTGATGATGCGTTCGCAGTCCGGAATGAAATTGGACAGCACGTTGAGCAGCGTGGTCTTGCCCGATCCAGTGCCGCCGGAAATGACGACGTTCTTGCGGTGCAATACGGCCAGGCGCATGAATTCGGCCATGTCAGGGCTCAGCGCGCCGAAGCCAATCAGGTCATCTGCAGTCAGCGTGCGGCGCGAGAATTTTCGGATAGTGAGCGCAGGCCCCTTGATCGCCAGCGGCGGGATGATGGCGTTGACCCGCGAGCCGTCCTTGAGACGGGCGTCGACCATGGGCGAGGATTCGTCGATGCGTCGTCCGATGGGAGCAACGACGCGCTCGATGACGCCCAGCACGGCGCGATCGCTGGTGAAGACCGTCGGATGACGGACAAGCCGGCCTTCGCGTTCGAGATAGATTTCATCGAAGCGGTTGACCATGATTTCGGTGATGCTGTCGTCGGCCAGCAATTCTTCCAGCGGCCCCAGGCCCACCGCCTCGTTAAGCACATCGCGCACCAGGCGTTCGCGGTCGATGGCGTCGGGCAGTGCAGATTCCTTGTCGATGATTTCGCGAACGAGCGACTCGGTTTCCGCGCGAAGTTCGCCGTCTTCCATGCGCATCAAATCGCGGCGGCGGAGGTCGATGACATCGAGCAGCTGCTCGTGGGTACGGCGTCGCCAGAAATGATGCGGCGTGGCGGTGTAGGCGGGTGCAACCGACCGGATCCCTGACGACTGGGGTGGGACAGGGCTGGATGCCTGCTCCGGCGCGGATCCATGGGACTCGGCTTGCAGCCAGTCCTCGACCCGGATCATGTAGGGGCCCATGACGATCTCATCCGACTGGGCGATGGGACCGTGCTGCTCAACCCGGCTGCCGTTGACCCAGGTACCCGAAAACTGGCCGAGATCCTGGATGAACAGGCCACGCTTGGTGCGATAGATGCGCGCGTGTTCGCGCCCGATGCGCCAGCCCGAAAGCCTGATGTGGCACTCCCGGCTTTTGCCGATCATGGCGGCGGTGTCTTCGATCAGCTCGGCACGCTGCTTTTTGTCGGGATCGGTGATGTAGATCTGGAACATGGACGCGTGCTCATTATTCGGGATCAAGCCACGGGGACGCGACATGCCCTCCCCTGTCAGTCCCGGGCGGATGAAGACCCGGCACGGCAGCCAGATCCTGGGGGCCGACGCGCGGTGTGTTTTCCAGGCGGGCGTTGGCCTGGGCCATGCTTGCCTCTTGCGCCAGCGTGTTGTTGTCCACCGCGACCGGCGTGACGAAGACGACCAGTTCGGTTTCGTTGTTCTGGAATCGCTTGGAACGGAACAAGGCGCCCAGCACGGGAATGTCGCCCAGGAACGGCACCTTCTCGAGCGAGGTACTGGTGTCCCGTCTGAGCAGACCGGACAGCACGATGGTGCCGCCTTCCATCACGTTGAACTCGGTCTCGGTCTTGCGGGTGCGCAGGGCCGGCCCGCCGATGGTACTGATCGAGGTGTCGATGTCGCTGACTTCGCTCATGATCTTGGCGCGAATCACACCGTTGTGATCGACGCGCGGCTCGATGTCGAGGCGGATGCCATAAGGCTTGAACACGATGGTGGTGCCGTTGATGTTGCTGACGGAATAAGGGAATTCGCCGCCGGCCAGGAAGGTGGCCTTGGCACCGCTGCGTGTGGAAAGCGTGGGCTGGGCGAGGATGGTCGCGGTGCCGTTTTGCTCCATCAGGTTGAGCTGGGCGTTAAGGCCCATGTTGAGCGCGGACAGGATATTGAGACTGGACGTAAGCGGAATGCCGAGCCCTGCCCCCGCCGGATTGGTGATGGGCGGGGTGTTGTCCGAACCGGTCTGGACATTGATCTGGTAGGGACCATCATTGCCGCGCCGGAATGGCATCCATATACCGCCTATTGCAACGCCGCCCGTTGCGTTCCACTTAAGACCGATTTCCTTGAGCGCGGTGATGGGAAATTCGACGACCTTGACGTCCATCACGATCATTTTTTCCCAGCCGATGCGGTTGGTGAAATTGACGATCTGCGGGTAGCGCTTGGCCAGCTCGTCGATCTTGGCCAGATCGCGGTCGGAGAGGCTGTCGCCCTCGACGATCACTTTGTCGCCGATGACCGCAGACCTGGCATTGGGTATGGCGGCAAGAAATGCGGCGATCTCCCAGGTGACCCGTGCGATATCGCTCGGCATGACGTTGACCTTGATGCGACGGCTTCGTCCGTTGCGCGTCCAGATATGCAGGGAGGAGACGCCGACCTCGTTGGCGATGAGCAGGATTTCCCTGTCGTCCAGTACCGCGGCAGAAAGCGCCTTGCCGTTGCCGACGGCAAGGCGTCCCGCATTGGGCTCGGCGATGACACGCGTCTCGCCCACGAACATTTCGATTTCACCGGCGAATCCTGCCTGGGGCACGGCGCTGGGCACGTTGCGCCCCGCCTTCCGTGCAGCCCGTTGACGTGCCGAAGACGTGCCAGCTTCAGCCGCTGCCCCCGCAGCGTCGCCTGCAAGGGTCCCGCTGGAAATGGCGGGCCGGATGCCACGATGGGTCTCATGTGCGAACTGGGCTTGCGCCCCGCCGGCGGCCCCTGCTGGCGCGGCCGGGTCTGCCGCATGGGCCGCTGACACAGCCAGCACAAGCATTGCCAGGCTCTGGCCGATAATTTTTATGATGCACTTCAACATTCAACTCCCTTTTTTATCTCCGTGCCCGATCCATCGGGAACCCGGACAGGACGGCAGCGCATGGATTTGCAGTGCCGTACGGTTTTTTTCTATCTTCCCTACGGCAGGCCGAGCGTTTCTCCTGCCTGTGCAGCACCCATGCGCTGGCCCTCGGTAATCGGCCCTCCTCCGTAGATCACCGGAACGGAACTTCCCACCGAGGAAAATCCACTGGCAAGCCCCAGCAAGCTCAAGGCATCGGAGCGATCCCTCGAGACGCTGCTGGCGTCGTTGGGCGCACGCAAGAGCGCGGTGACCCGCCCGACCTCGCGTGCGGCAATGACGCGTTTTGCATCCTCGGGCGTGGTGTCCAGCGTAATGGTGGTGAAGGTGCGTTGCCCCCCCGGGTCCTGATCGTCCGGTGACGCTTTCGTGCCCGTGGCGAGCACGGTGACGCTTTGCAAAAGCGTGAAAGTGAAGTTCTTGCTGTCTTTTTTCAGCGAGACCACGATATCGATCAAATCGCCCGGCTCCACCATGCCGGACAACGAACTGATCTCATCGACGGGCACCGTCACGGCGCGCCGGCCCTGGGCAAGCCGCGCGGAAAAAGTGGGGGTGCGCAGCCCTTCCAGCTGTGACCAGATCAAGGGCTCGCCTGAGTTGGCGGGATACGCAAGCACAGCGCCTTCGGCCCGGCCGAACTGGTCGGGGGTGATCGCACCGGAATGTGCCCATTCTTTAGGGACGGGACGTACGGCCACATTGTCTGCGGACAGAGCGCTCCCCTTTTCGAGATCGGTTTTCGCCACGACCATTTGCACCATGGCCTTGTTCTTTTCGCGTGCCTCGATCTCGGCCATCTGGGCGCCCAGGTAGTTCTTGGCGCCCAAGGCTGCCAGTCCGCCCACGCCCAATGCAGCAAGTAGAACAATCCAGTTTTTGTTGATTCTGTATGCCATGGTTTGAAATTTCTTACAGGGGGAGTGAAATGAAGCTACTGAGATTGTCAAAAGCGGCTTTCACCGCGCCGAGAAACTGGTCAATGACCGAAGTTTCGCCGGTGAAGCTGATCCCGATCATCATCATGACGACCAGCATGGCAACGAGGTATTCGGTCATGGACTGACCCCCCTGGCGGGATCGGGAGTGAAGGAGGCTCATGGCATTTCAATCATGGTCATGACGATACGGGTCTCGCCTGCGCGGTGAACCAGGGTTAAGTTGGCCTCGCGCCTGTCGCCTTTAAATATCTGCACATGCTCGGCTGTACCCTGTCGCAGCGGCGGCCCGTCGGGCCGCATGCCGCGCGCGGCGAGCTCACGCGACAAGGCGACGAGATTCGACGGGATGGAGTGGGTATTGCTCAACACCAGCTGCCGTGAACGCTTGCCGGCATCCACCGACTCCAAGTCAGACAACAGAGCAGAATCGGCAGGTAGACGAAAACCCAGCGGCCGGCCTGCAAGCTTTTTGGCCTCGCGGGAATCGGCAACGGAGATGAGCGCTTCGGTCACTCCTGGCTCGATCGGCCGGATGCTGACGGAGATGAAGTACTCATCGCGCCCTTGCGAAAGAATCAACCTGTCGGGCAGGCGTTCCGACGCGTGCCGCGGACCGAGCGCATCGCGATAATGCCGCGCGACATCCTCCGGCTGGCGTTTGATCAAAACCCGCTGCGTGCGCATGGGAATGCCGTTTAGGCGCACCTGTTCTCCGACGGATTCCACGCGCGCGTTTGACGGTGCCGGCAATTGCGGCCACGCGACAGCGCACGGCATCACCAGCACCATGCATACAGAAAAAAGGAATGTCCGGATCATTTGAGCCTGTCTGCGTGCACGCGGTCTGGCTCGACGCGGCCGATGTCGGGCGGCGGCGCACCGTACTCGAACAAGGTAAAGGCCAGGTCGACGATGGGATTGCCACCCAGGACTTCGAGCGGCTTGTACGGGAACGGGCCAAGCGGATTGAATCCGTCTTTCTTGATCTTCTCTTCGATGATGCCAGGACCGCTTGCTGCCCATGAATCAGCCAGCACGGTTGTGGAACGGTTAATAGACAGCTTCAGCTTGTCGAAGGGCTGGAAACCGGCGATATCCGCCACATTGACGGTGACCTGGCCGGTGTAGAGATTGTCCTGCGGCAGGCCGAGCGCTGGCGCGTAGAACGCACCAAACGGCTGAGTTGTCGATGCGCGCGTCGTCTCGACGCCGACATTGCTTACGAACTTGGGAAGCAAGGGATGCCCCCGATGATCGAACCATAGCGTGTTGCGGTGCGCATCGAAGTCGCCCGCTGCATCACCGGTCTTGACCGGCGCGTCGCTGTTGCTGAAGAAACGCCGCCTGACTTCCATCGCAAGCCCGGCATCGGTTTTCCAGCCGTCCGTGGCGGACGAGTGCCTGACCGTTCCTTCGAACGCCGTGTAGCGGCTGGCGACTGCAGCGGTTTGCGCGATGTCCATGTATTTTCCGATCAGCGGCACGGCCAGCAGCAGGGGAACCAGCACGAAGGCCAGCACGACAAACTCCACCGTCGACTGTCCCCGCTGGCGCAACGGCCCGGATGCGCTGGCGCACATGCTACTCATTGCCACCCTTGCATGGGTCGTTTCCGGTGCGTGCTTTCTCGGCCGCGCACCAGCGGCTCATCGGATTGTCCGGATCAGACCTGGTGTTCTTTTCGGATATCACCTTCTCGCCACGCTTGGGAAAAAAGAGGTCGGGCGACAGCGCCACATTGTGCGCATAGGAAACAAACTTCTCGACGCGCTCCGTCTTGCCACTGGCGACGACTTCGTTTTCAAAAGTGACGTGTGAAGGGAAATCGAGCCCGGTGGCGTGGATGCACGCGACGAATTCCACGGCACCCGCGCTGATCCGTCTCGTTTCGCAGGTGCGTCCGGGTATAAGCATCTTGTGTCCGAGCGGAGCCGTGACCGTCACCTTGCCGCTCAGTTGCGCCGCATCGAACGAAGTCTTGAGCATGTTGGCCAGACCGGGAATGTAACGATGTGCGAACTGAACCCATTGCATCTGGCCTTGCTTGTCCGGCTTGCGCTCGTAGCGTGCGTAGCCATCGGGGCGATGATGGGCAATCACATGTTGTTCTTTCTGTTCGATCTCGGCCGAGCACACGCCGGTTTGCCGCAGGACGTTTGTTTTGACAACTCGCGCCGACCTGTTCAGGGTCGGCGCAAAGTACTCGTCGATGACCGTTTCCCCGACGCTATTCAGATTGCCGATGAGCTTGTAGTTGGACATCATCTCGACGCAACGCGACTTGGTTTTGGGCGAAGCGGCCGGATCGGACAGGATGGTCTGGCAGGCCTGCTTCATCAAGGCCGAGCCGCATTGAGCCTGCTGTGCGTTGATCACCATTTTCGCGCGCGCCCGCGCCTCCGGCATGTCGCCGGTACGCTGCACGTGAATGCCGTGGACAAGCCCGTTAGATTTCGGATTGGCCGGCGCAGCCGCGGCGTGATCGATCGGGCCATGATCCATTGGCAACAAAACACCCGCTCCCGCAAGGAGCGCGAAGAGCAAGGAGACGAAACATGGCGAAGACAATCGGTTTGCGTTGATCATCATGGCAATTGCAGACCTTGTCTGAGTTGGGCCAGGGCACGCTCACCTACCGAGACTGGCGCGAGCCTTGCCTGCCAGTAGGGGTTGAAGAGGCTGCCGATTTCCTCTTTGTTGAAGAGCTTGTTCTTGCCATCTGGGCGCTCGAAAAAGACCTCGACCTTGGAAACAGCCGCGCTTTCATTCTTGCCCAGTGCCCCCTGGTACAGATCCAGGCTGCCGGCAGGTTTGATTAGGCCACTGCCCCCTGAAAAGACTTGATCGGCGCGCGCCTTGCTGACACGGATCGTCAAGGTGGTGCGCGGGTCGTCGCGCTTCAGCGCGCCCTCGGAAAGTTCATGAAAAGCCGGGATGGCGCCGCCGGTCAACGTAGGCGGCTCGAAACCGTCGGCCACTTTCGATTCCGCCCGATAGCTCGCTTCCGGGTTGGTATTGCGCGATCCGGCGTAGCTGTAGGCGGAGTCGGCCAGGTTGTCGTCGGAGTACGCGGTTCCAAAGCCGATCGGATTCTCGGAGCGCCTGCAACGAAAACGCCGGATGCGGTAATGATGTGCAGAGAGCGTGTCCATCGATTTCCAGCCGTCGACCATGTCGATCAGTTCCGTGCTTCCACGCTTTCTGAGCTGCACACCGGTACACAAGATGACCAGGCCGAAATTCCAGTTGCGGCTGCGCAGGAATGCATCCCGGCTGTCGTGCACAAGCTGTCCCATGTGCTTGCGCTCGTCCCGGCTGGAATAGCGCTGCGTGAATCCTGCGAAATCATCGGCAACGGGGAGCAGGTCGACTGTCACCTTGGGGTCGTTTTTATGGGCCACCTCGTCCATCAGCACTTTCCGGCTAGCCAAGGCAACGGTGTTTCCAGGGCCGTGCACCGCCAGCTGCGAGGCGGCGAGCGCATTGATGGCCGCGTCGTGCAGGGTGACGGTATAGGCGAGCAAAGGCGTGTAAACATTCATGGCGTCCCTTACGTCGTAGAGCGCATTGGCGATGGCCGGACCCGCGTAAGGAATGAGATACATATATGGCGCAACGGTATCCGCCGTGATGCCGGCGTATTTCGCCCACGAGGCCAGTCCCACTGCATGGCCGATGGCGATTTCATTGGCAATGATGGCGCGATTGGTATACGCGTCGTAGTTGAGGACACGCGCCTCGTAAACGCCTGCACTGTAGGCCACCGCATCGGCCGTATTGGTCAGGCGGATTTTTTCCTGCACCAGTTGGCCGCTGTTGAACATGAAATAAATGATCGCGGCCACGGCGGCCAGCAAGACAAGCGCCAGAGGCAATGCCTGGCCTGACTGACGAAGGGTGTAAAGTCGACTCATGGAGACAGTGCGGCCTGTTCTCGCCCCCGAGATGAGGGCGGATGACAGTACTGTTATTTGCCCTTCTGGTTGACGTAGTCGTCCAGGGTGTTCTTCGTGTTGCCAACGGTTTCGGCCTGACCCGAAGCGGTCTGAGCATTGCCCTTGGCAGTCGTGCCGTTATTGCCGGCCAGCTCCTGGGCGATGGCAGCGGTTTGGTTGCGTACGGTCTGGCCGAAATACTGGTAAACCGCGATTGCCGCGATGGCGATCATGGCGACGATGATGATGTATTCGGTCATGCCCTGACCCCGTTGCGAACGAAGCATGGATTTCATGTCGACTCCCCAATAAAGACTCAAAAATTGCACCACCAGTGCAAGCAGGACGCTGAGCAACGCAAAAATCGGGCGTTATCTCTGGGGGCGAGAGTAGGGGTTTGAATCCGGCGGCGATATAGAGCAAGTGCCCTACGACTAAAGCAGTAGTAGTAATGGCCTATCTGCTCTTCTGCCTTCACCCTTCTGGAGTCCGGGAGATCGTCGACTGGGCGTGTCGACAGGCGTTACGCAAAAGCACGGATTGAGCGGCGAGCACATGACGCTGCCGAATCAGCCAGTCGAGATTGATTTTCAAAAACCGCCAAACTGCGAATCGGGGTGCCGAGAAATGACCAGGCCCTTTTTGATCGCCTTGGCTGCCGCCTGTGCACGCGTGTTGACACGCAACTTGACGAGAATGCTCTGGATCTGATTCCTGACCGTGCTGGGGGAGATATTGAGAATGGTTGCAATCTCGGTACTGGTCTTGCCTTCGCAGACCCACGTCAACACTTCGAGCTCACGCGTAGTGAGCGCCCGGTTTGCCCCCACTGCGCTTTTGTCCTTCTTGATTTTATGCAGGATGCGCAGCAACGCGGCATGCATATGGGGGACAAGCATCTGAAGCAAGAATCGATGTCTCGCGCCCGGCGTTCCGGGTATCTGATGGAAACTGAAATAGGATGCATGCTGGCGCGTGAAGTCGTAGACGCCATGGGCCGCAAGATTCTGCAGATTGCTGGCCTTGAAGCGCTCGAGCCAGTCCGGGTCAAGTTCCGCATCGTCCGTTTTTCCGAGTTCCAGCAACTGCACTTCGCCGGTTGCGAGCCAGTTTTGTATGGCCGAAGAGAAATAGAGCCCGTCTGCTTGCTTGAGGGACTGCAGATAATCCAGTGGGAAATTCGAAACATACAGCTTGACAGGGGAGACACCTGCGGGATGAATGCGTCCTACGCCGCAAATGAAGGCGCCATGCGGAAAGATGGATTGAAGATCCTTGCGGACCCAGGAAATCAGCTTGTCTCCGGTATTGATCCGGCCAAGTGAATCCATGAGTTTGATGAGTGCTGCTTCGTCAGCAGGTGCGGCCATACGTTGAGTGAGCCTGCGCGAGGAGTGCTTTTTAAACTAGCACAGGAAATCATATTTTCTAAAACTACATGGCCTAATCCCATGGCCTGCCTCCCTGGCGTACCGTGCGAACAAGTGCCGTGTCTGCCCTTGTGGATACTGCGTTCCGATAACGCCCCCCACAAACTCGCGTAAACAACCCGGCCTGCGCCTCCAGCCGGTAAAATGGCGCTTTTGCGCCTTCCGGCCTTTCCATGTCCCGCCAGATCCTCGTCACTTCCGCCCTGCCCTACGCCAACGGCAGCATCCACCTCGGCCACCTGGTCGAATACATCCAGACCGACATCTGGGTGCGCTTCCAGAAGATGCGGGGCCATGACTGCCGCTACATGTGCGCCGACGACACCCATGGCACCGCGATCATGCTGCGCGCGGAAAAGGAAGGCATCACGCCGGAGGCGCTGATCGGACGGGTGTGGGACGAGCACACGCGCGACTTCGCGGGTTTTCACATCGGCTTCGACCACTACTACTCGACGCACTCGGACGAGAACCGCGCGCTCGCCTCGAAAATCTATCTCGCGCTGAAGGAGGCCGGGCTGATCGAGGTGAAGACCATCGCCCAGCTGTACGACCCGGTGAAGAATCTGTTCCTGCCGGACCGCTTCATCAAGGGCGAATGCCCGAAGTGCGGCGCGGCGGATCAGTACGGCGACAACTGCGAGGTGTGCGGTGCGACCTACAGCCCGACCGAGCTGAAGAACCCGGTGTCGGCAGTGTCGGGCGCGACGCCGGTGCACAAGGATTCCGAGCATTACTTCTTCAAGCTCGGCGCGTGCGAGGCCTTCCTGCGCGAGTGGACCAAGTCGGGCGCGCTGCAGGACGAGGCCGCCAACAAGATGCAGGAGTGGTTCGCCTCGGGGCTCAACAACTGGGACATCAGCCGTGATGCACCCTACTTCGGCTTCGAGATTCCCGATGCGCCAGGCAAGTATTTCTACGTCTGGCTGGATGCGCCGGTGGGCTACATGGCGAGCTTCGCCAGATATGCCAAGGACAACGGCCTCGACTTCGACGCGTGGTGGGGTGCGGAATCGAAGACGGAACTCGTGCACTTCATCGGCAAGGACATCCTGTATTTCCACGCCCTGTTCTGGCCGGCGATGCTCAAGTTCTCCGGCCACCGCCTGCCGACCGCGGTGTACGCGCACGGATTCCTGACCGTGAACGGGCAGAAGATGTCGAAGTCGCGCGGCACCTTCATCACCGCCGCGAGCTACCTCGACCAAGGCCTGAATCCGGAATGGCTGCGTTATTACTACGCCGCCAAGCTCAACGGCTCGATGGAGGACATCGACCTCAACCTCGACGACTTCGTCGCGCGCGTGAATTCGGATTTGGTCGGCAAGTTCATCAACATCGCATCGCGCACCGCCGGGTTCCTCACCAAGTTCTTCGATGGCCGCATAGCGATCGCCGATCCGCAGCCGCTCCTGTCCGGCGCTATTGGTAGCGGCCAGATCATCGCAGAATCCTACGAGGCCCGCGATTACGGCCGCGCGTTACGCGATATCATGGCCATCGCCGATCGTATCAACGGGGAAATCGCGTCCGCTGCGCCATGGAGCATGGCCAAGGACGAGTCGCAGCGCGCCGCGCTC
>JAKACL010000252.1 GCA_021821425.1 Pseudomonadota bacterium | reverse complement strand
CCAACTGCGCACCCTGATCCATGAGCCGCGCGATGTCGGCATTCTCGCGCCGCGGCACGTAGCCCAGCTTGTGTCCGTGCCAGTCCACGCGCACCGCTCTGGCGTCGTAGGGATTGTCCGGCTCGCGCACCAATGCCAGCGCATCGCCGACTTTCATCTCATCCCAGAGTTTCTTGCCGGCATGGTACTGGAAGCCGGCAAGCGGCGAATCCTGCAACAGGATGTGGGCCTGGGTTTCCGCAGCGAGCGAAGGCTGCGCAGCCAGTGCGAGACAGCATGCGAGGCCAGCAAGCAGATGCCTAATCTTCTTCTCCCAGGTTTTCGATCTTCCTAAACAGCGTGCGCTCCGACATCCCCAGCGCATGCGCCTGTTCGCGGCGCGAGGCCGGCAATCTTTCCAGCGCCCAGCGCAGATAGCGCTTTTCCATTTCTTCCAGGCTCACCACTTCCTCGAAGGGCAAGGCCGTCGCCGCAGCAGCTATCGGGCTTTCGTCCGGGCAGGCATCGGGCAGGTGCTCGGGCAAGATCAGCGTGCCGTCTGCGAGGATGCTGGCGCGTTCCAGCATGTTGCGCAACTCGCGGATGTTGCCGGGAAAATTGTAGGACATGAGGCAGGCCTTGGCCTCCGGGGAAAGCGCCAGTTCCCGGCCGGGTGCGATGCGCTTCAGCAGCGAACGGATGAGCAGCGGGAGGTCTTCGCGCCGCTCGCGCAAGGGCGGGATCAGGATGGGAAAGGTGCTGATGCGGAAATACAGGTCCTGGCGGAACTGGCCGCTTTTCACCAGTTCCTGCAGGTTGCGGTGCGTGGCGCCGATGAGGCGGAAATCCGCGCGCAGCGGCTCGATGCCGCCGACCCGGCGAAAGAGGCCCGTCTCCAGCACGCGCAAAAGCTTGACCTGCATGGACAGCGGAATGTCGCCGATCTCGTCGAGGAACAGCGTGCCCCCTGCGGCGGACTCGATGAGGCCGGGCTTTCTCTGGGTGGCGCCGGTGAAGGCGCCCTTTTCGTAGCCGAACAGTTCGCTCTCGAACAGTGCTTCCGGCAGGCCCGCGCATTCCACCGTCACGAAAGCCTTGTCGGCGCGGGCGCTGTGCTCGTGGATGGCCTGCGCCACCAGCTCCTTGCCGGTGCCCGATTCGCCCAGCAGCAGCACCGAGGCCTGGGTCGGCGCGACGCGGCTGATCATGTCCAGCATGCGGGTGAAGGGTTTCGACTGACCCACCAGGCCCTGCGTGGCCGGCTCCGCGCTCACCCCGGCCACGGTCTGCAGGGTCTCGATGAAGCATACCAGCTTGCCGGCCTCGTCATAGACCGGCAGGGTCTCGATTTCGACGTGCTCCTTGCCGCGCGGAGTCTGGTGGATGTGCAAGACCTTCTGCGCATGCCGCGTCTGCCTGGCGCGCTTGATGGGGCAGGACTCGCCGCATTCGTCGCAGGGTCGGTCGAAGCCGTGCGACACGCCGTAGCAGGTCTGGCCGATGACGGATGCGCCGGCATGGAAACTCGTCCTGTACGCCTCATTGACGGCTGCTATGGTGTAGTCAGGGAGGATGACCACGCGCGGCCGCGGATCGCCGTTGAGCACGGCCAGGAATTCCGGGCTCAAAGCCAGCTTCGCCTGTGTCATTTCTGTCCCTGCTGTCATTTATGACAGCCAATTATGTCACGACTGATGCAAACAAGACAAGGACAGGATTCGTCAAAACAAAATATCCCATTGTTAACAAATGACATTTTCAAAACATTCCTCCCTGGCACGCCACATGCTGATAAAGGTACGCCAATGTTCATCAACTTGGAGGAATGTGGTGGGGATGCCTTTCGAACATCCGCTTGCACGCGAAATCGCCGTGATCGTGGCCATCAAGCTCGTCGTGATCGCGGCCATCGGCTTTTACTTCTTCGGCCCGGGCACCAAGGCCCGTGTCGATGAGGACAGCGTAGCCAGGGCCGTGCTCGAACGTTCCCAAACCGCCGTTTCAAACTCAAACAACCGGAGCGCCAAATGATTTCGGAATCCCTGGTGGATCTGTCGCGGCTGCAGTTCGCAGTCACGGCCATGTATCACTTTCTGTTCGTGCCCTTGACCCTCGGGCTGGCCTGGATCCTGGTCATCATGGAAGGCACTTACGTGCTGACCGGCCAGCAGATCTACAAGGACATGACCAAGTTCTGGGGCAAGCTTTTCGGCATCAACTTCGCCCTGGGCGTCACCACCGGCATCACCATGGAGTTCCAGTTCGGCACCAACTGGGCCTACTACTCGCACTACGTGGGTGACATCTTCGGCGCGCCGCTGGCGATCGAGGGGCTGATGGCCTTCTTCCTCGAATCGACCTTCATCGGCCTGTTCTTCTTCGGCTGGGACCGCCTCTCCAAGGGACAGCATTTACTGGTCACCATCCTCATGGCCGTCGGCTCCAACCTCTCGGCGCTGTGGATCCTGATCGCCAACGGCTGGATGCAGAATCCCGTCGGCGCCGAATTTTCCTGGGTCACCATGCGCATGGAGCTGACCAATTTCTATGAGGTCATCTTCAACCCCGACGCCCAAGCCAAGTTCGTGCATACCGTGTCCGCCGGCTATGTCACGGCCTCGGCCTTCGTGCTCGGCATTTCCTCCTGGTACCTGCTGAAGGGCCGCGACAGCGCCTTCGCGCGCCGCTCCTTCCGCATCGCCGCCGCCTTCGGCTTCGCCTCCGCGCTGTCGGTCATCGTGCTGGGCGACGAATCCGGCTATGCAGTGGGCGAGGCGCAGAAGACCAAGCTCGCGGCCATCGAGGCCATGTGGGAAACCGAGCCGGCGCCTGCCGACTTCGTGGCCTTCGCCCTGCCCAACGACAAGGAAATGCGCAACGACTACGAGATCCGCATTCCCTACGTGCTGGGCCTGATCGCCACGCGCACCACCAGCGAGACCATCCCCGGCATCGCCGAGATCAAGGAAAAGAACCGCGAGCGCATCGTCTCCGGCATCGAGGCGGTGAAGGCGCTG
>JAKACL010000033.1 GCA_021821425.1 Pseudomonadota bacterium | reverse complement strand
GGCTCCGGTCTGGTCAAGCAGCAGGCCGAGGCTGAGGGCCTCGACAGGATCTTTATCGAAGCCGGTTTCGAATGGCGCGAGCCTGGCTGCTCGATGTGCCTGGCGATGAATGCCGACCGGCTGGAGCCGGGCGAGCGCTGCGCCTCCACCTCCAATCGCAACTTCGAAGGGCGCCAGGGGCAGGGCGGCCGCACCCATCTGGTCAGCCCGGCGATGGCGGCCGCTGCCGCCTGTGCCGGTCACTTTGTCGATGTACGGAATTTTTGAAGGGAGACACCATGAAACCGATGGTCGCTGTTTTGATTGCCGCTGCATTGATCCTGGCAGGCTGCAACACGATGCAAGGCCTGGGCAAGGACGTCGAGAAGCTGGGCGACAAGATTCAAGAGAAGGCGAATTGATGCAGGCATTTACCACGCTGGACGGGTTGGTGGTGCCGCTCGACCGCGCCAACGTCGACACCGACGCCATCATCCCCAAGCAGTTCCTGAAGTCGATCAAGCGCGCCGGCTTCGGCCCCAATCTGTTCGACGAATGGCGTTACCTCGATCACGGCGAGCCCGGCATGGACCCCGCCACGCGCAAGCCCAACCCCGAGTTCGTATTGAACTTCCCGCGCTATGCGGGCGCCTCTGTGCTGCTTGCACGCGACAACTTCGGTTGCGGGTCGAGCCGCGAGCACGCGCCGTGGGCACTGGAGGACTACGGCATCCGCGCCATCATCGCGCCGAGCTTCGCCGACATCTTCTACAACAACTGCTTCAAGAACGGCATCCTGCCCATCGTGCTCGACGCCGCAACGGTCGACCGCCTGTTCCGCGAATGCGAAGCGTCGGAGGGCTATCGCCTCAGCATCGACCTGGAGAAGCAGACCGTCACTACGCCGGGTGGCGAAGTGCTGAAATTAGAAGTGGATGGCGGGCGCAAGCACCGTCTGTTGAACGGCCTCGACGACATCGGTCTGACCCTGTTGCAGTCGGACAAGATCAAGGCGTATGAAGAACGGCGCAAGCAGGAAGCGCCGTGGCTGTTTGCTGAGCCGGTGGCACATCTGGATTCCCATAGATGAAATCAAAGTTGATTCAATGTCTGGCTGTGGCCCTCGGAATTTCCCTAATGGGTGGGTGCGCCACTACATCAAGAGTGGCCAGCTCTGAATCTGAAATGATAGAAAAAAATGTCAGATTGATAGATGTTCATGTGACTGTACTTCCCGTCAGACTGAATGCAGATGCGCGGCCTCTGCTTGTCGATCCATCTTCTGCATGGATATCTGGAGAGGTTTCCAGGGCCGCTGCTGAAATGGTCGATCTTTTGACGTTGAGGGGAGTCAAGGCCTCTGCTGCCGCTGCGACAGGGCGCGGCGACTTGGGAAAAACAGCGGTCCCGCATCATGTTTTGGTGTTTTCAGTGCCCAGGGCGAGCAAGCAAACCTCGACCAACTATTCCAGAAAGACCCGGACCGAGACGCTCGCGGGTTATGAGGCTGTTCTTCAAGTATTTGATCCTGTCCAGAAAAAAACCATCTGGAAAGGCCAGGTAAGAATGAATGTTGGTGCCGAGGACACGGCCAATCCCTTGGCAAGAGAATTTCTGGAATTGCTCCAGAGAGACCATTTGATCTAGATAGGGCATTCAATTTTATGAAAGTCGCAATATTGCCCGGTGACGGCATCGGCCCGGAAATTGTCGCGCAGGCGGTCAAGGTTCTGGAGGTTTTGAAGGCCGACGGCGCCAAGATCGAAATGGAAACCGCGCCGATCGGCGGCGCCGGCTACGACGCGGCGGGCGACCCACTGCCCGAGGCGACGCTGAAACTCGCGCGCGAAGCCGACGCGGTGCTGCTCGGTGCCGTCGGCGGCCCGCAGTACGACACGCTCGACCGGCCGCTGCGGCCCGAGCGCGGCCTGCTGCGCATTCGCAAGGAATTGAATCTGTTTGCCAACCTGCGTCCGGCGCTGCTGTATCCGGAACTCGCAGGCGCGTCGTCGCTGAAGCCGGAAGTCGTCTCCGGGCTTGACCTGATGATCGTGCGCGAACTCACCGGCGACGTCTATTTCGGCCAGCCGCGCGGCATCGAAGTGCGCAATGGTGAAAGGGTTGGCTTCAACACCATGCTGTATGCCGAATCCGAAGTGCGCCGCGTCGCGCATGTCGCGTTCGGCATCGCGATGAAGCGCGGCAAAAAGCTCTGTTCGGTCGAAAAGGCCAACGTGCTGGAGTGTTCAGAGCTGTGGAAAGAGGTGATGATCGAGGTGTCGAAGGACTACCCCGAGGTCGCGCTCTCGCACATGTACGTCGACAACGCGGCGATGCAGCTCATCCGCGCGCCCAAGCAGTTCGACACCCTCGTCACCGGCAACATCTTCGGCGACATCCTGTCCGACGCGGCGTCGATGCTGTCCGGCTCGATCGGCATGCTGCCGTCGGCCTCACTGGACGAGCACAACAAGGGCATGTACGAGCCGATCCACGGTTCCGCGCCCGACATCGCCGGCAAAAACCTGGCGAATCCGCTGGCGACGATTCTTTCGGTGGCGATGATGTACCGCTATACCTTTGCCGACCTGACCACCGCCGACCGCATTGAAGGTGCAGTCAAGAAAGTGATCGCGCAGGGCCTGCGCACCGGCGACATCTGGACCGAAGGCACCCAGAAAGTGTCGTGCAGCGAGATGGGCGATGCGGTGGTCGCGGCACTCTAGGATTTAGGAACTGGGATCTAGGGGCTAGGGGTGGAATGGGTGACGGGGTTTCTAGCCCCTAGCTCCTAGATCCTAGCTCCTCAAACGGAGACACGAACATGATGAAAGTAGGACTGATCGGCTGGCGCGGGATGGTGGGTTCCGTGCTGATGGGGCGAATGCGCGAGGAACGCGATTTCGACCACATCGATCCGGTGTTCTTCACCACCTCGAACGTCGGCGGCACCGGGCCCGACATCGGTCGTGAGGTGCCGCCGCTGAAGGACGCCAACAGCATCGACGCGCTCAAGGCCTGCGACGCCATCGTCACCTGCCAGGGCGGCGACTACACGAAGGAGATCTATCCCCAACTGCGCGCGGCGGGCTGGAACGGCTACTGGATCGATGCTGCCTCGACGCTGAGAATGAAGGACGAGGCCATCATCATCCTCGACCCGGTCAATGGCAAGGTGATCCGCGACGGCATCGCCAGCGGCGTGAAAACCTACGTCGGCGGCAACTGCACGGTGTCGCTGATGCTGATGGCGATGGGCGGGCTGTTCGACGCCGGGCTGGTCGAGTGGGTGTCGCCGATGACCTACCAGGCGGCCTCGGGTGCCGGCGCGCGCAACATGCGCGAGCTGATCAGCCAGATGGGCGCGGTACACGCCGAAGTGAACTCGCTGATCGACGACCCGGCTTCCGCCATCCTCGAAATCGACCGCAAGGTCGCCGACTTCATCCGCTCCGACCGCTATCCGATCGAGGCCTGGCCGGTGCCGCTGGCCGGCAGTCTGATTCCGTGGATCGACGTCGCGCTGGATTCGGGCCAGTCGAAAGAGGAATGGAAGGCGCAGGTCGAGGCCAACAAGATCATGGGCCTCAGCACCAAGCCAATTCCGATCGACGGCCTGTGCGTGCGGGTCGGCGCGATGCGCTGCCATTCGCAGGCGCTCACTATCAAGCTGACCCAGGATGTGCCGCTGGCCGACCTCCACAGCCTGATCGCCGCGCATAACCAATGGGTTAAAGTGGTACCCAACGACCGCGAGATTACCATGCGCGAACTCACCCCGGCGGCAGTGACCGGCACGCTGACCGTGCCGATCGGCCGCATGCGCAAGCTCAACATGGGGCCCGAGTACCTGACCGCATTCACGGTTGGCGACCAGTTGTTGTGGGGGGCGGCGGAACCGCTGCGCCGCATGCTGCGGATCCTGCTGGAAGCCTGATCGTGCGAGGGATGACAGGGACGGATCACGGGTTGGTGCGGCTATTGCACTAAAGATTGTGCCTGACGAGCCGTCAATAGTGGCGTCAAGGAATCAACGGCCCCGCCGTGCGGGGCGAATAGGGAGATACGGGATGAAATTGAAGCGCTTCACCACCCAACTGGTGGCCGCTGGTCTGATTGCCGTGCCGCTGATGGCCCATGCTGCAGGCCTCGGCAAGCTGTCGATCACCTCGGCGCTGGGCCAGCCGCTGGCGGCTGAAATCGAGTTGTTTGCAGCCGACAAGGCCGAACTCGACAGCCTGTCGGCCAATCTCGCCTCCGACCAGGCGTTCCGCGATGCGCGCGTCGAATATGCCCCGGTGCTGTCCTCCCTGCGCTTCTCGGTCGTGAAAAAGCCCGACGGCCGGGCCGTCCTGAAAGTGACCTCCAACCGTCCGGTGAACGATCCCTTCATCGATATGCTGGTTGAGCTGAACTGGGCCTCGGGCCGGCTGGTTCGCGAATACACCGTCCTCCTCGATCCGCCAGGCATGGGGAGCCCGCAAGTGGTTGCCCCGGTCGCGGTGGCCCCGACACCGGCTCCGGCTGTCAAGCCGGCTCCCGCGCCTGCCCCCGCACCGGCACCCGCCGTGGCCAAGCCCGCGCCGACACCCGTCCCCACCCCGGCCCCGCAGGCCGAGGCGCCGGATAGCGTAACCGTCAAGCGTGGCGACACCCTGTCGGGCATCGCCAGCCGGGTGCGTCCTGCGGGCGTCAGCCTCGAGCAGACCCTGCTTGGACTCTATCGCGAGAACGCCCAGGCCTTCGACGGCAACATGAACCGACTGAAGGCGGGCAAGACGCTCAATGTCCCCTCAGCGGAGGCGGTGGCGGCCATTCCGCAACAGGAAGCTGCGCGGGAAATCCGGCTGCAGGCTGCAGACTGGCGCGCTTATCGGCAGAAGCTTGCCGCCGCTGTCAGCGACGCACCTGAAGCCGAGGCCGCACCGAGCCAGGCCGCCAGCGGCAAGGTTACGCCCAAGGTGGAAGATCGCGCCAAGCCGGCACCCGGGGCCCAGCAGGATGTACTGAAGCTGTCCAAGGCCACGCCGCCGTCCGCCGCTGCTGCGGCAAAAGCGGACGAGGCCCGTGCGTTGCAGGAAAAACTGCGTGCCCAGGAAGAAGACGCGACCGCGCGCGAAAAGGCGCTGAGTGAATCCGGCGAGCGTGTGGCCATGCTGGAAAAGCAGGTCGAGGATCTGCAGAAACTGGCGGACATGAAGGAACAGGCGCAAAACGGCGACGCCGCGACGCCGGCCCCGGCAGAACCGGCGCCCGAGCCCGCCGTGGCCGAGCCCGCACCCAAGCCGCCCACCCCGGCGCCGGTTGTGGCCGCGCCGCCGGCGTCAGCGGAACCCACCGACAACTGGTATGACCCGCTGCTGGCCAATCCGCTGTACTGGGGCGGCGGTCTGGCCGCGCTCGGTCTCGGCGGCGTGCTGTGGTGGATGATGGCGGGCGGCGGCCGTCGCCGCAAAACACCCGGCACCTCGCTGGAAGACAGCATCATGACCGGCGGCGACCTCCAGCCCAACACCGTGATCGGCGCGGCCTCGGGAGGCAGCGTCAATACCGGCGACACCTCCTTCCTCACCGACTTCAGCCAGGCGGGCCTTGGCACCATCGACACCCACGACGTCGACCCGATTGCCGAAGCCGAGGTCTACATGGCCTATGGCCGCGACGCGCAGGCCGAGGAAATACTCAAGGAAGCCATCGACAAGAACCCGGATCGCCCTGAAATCCGCGTCAAGCTGCTGGAAATCTATGCGGCCCGCCACAATCCCGTCGCGTTCGAGGCGGCTGCCGGCGAACTCTATGCCGCGCTCGGCAGCAAATCGAGCCCGTTGTGGGACAAGGCCTGCGAGATGGGCCGCGCCATCGACCCGACCAATCCCCTGTACGGTGGCGTGCAGTCCAACGACGCCCCGGTTACCGCTGCGCCCTTGGCGGCCATTGCCGGTACCGCCGCCATCGCGGGCGGTGCGGTGGCGTTCGATACCCAGATGGCCGAGGCCGCGCCGAAGTCCGAGCCTGAACCGCTGCCCGAGCCCGAGCCTGTCGACACGCGCGCGCCGCTCGAATTCGAAACGGCCGCTCCTGCCGCCCGTTTCGACAAGGACAGCGAGCCTGCTGCCGCACCCGAATCGGGCTATGTCGAAATGGATACCCAGGGCCTCAGTTTCGACCTGCCGGATCTGGATCTTCCGGCACCGGACGATGCGGCGAAGTTCGATCTCGACCTGGATACGGGCGAGGATGCCGACGGGAAATTCGATTTCGGCGCGCTCGACCTCGATCTGGGCGAGTCGGGCGACAGCGACGATCTGGAACTCGACGAAGTCGGTACCAAGCTCGACCTCGCGCGCGCCTATGTGGAAATGGGCGACAAGGAAGGTGCCCGTGAAATCCTCAACGAAGTGCTGGCCGAGGGTAACGAGCGGCAGCAGTCCGACGCGAAGGACATGCTGAGCACGCTTGGCTAGTGTTGGTCCGCCCTAGGGGGCTGCACCCGGCCGCCCGCATCCTGTTGTGGTGCGGGTGGGCGGTGACGGTGGAACGCGCCGCGCAGACTCCGCTGATCCTGCTGGCCGTCGCCGCTGCGACGGCCTTTCTGTTTGCACCGGCCCGCCTGCAGCTGCTGCGTTTGTTGCGCCGCACCCGCTGGCTGCTGCTGGTGCTGCTGTTGACCTATGCCTATTTGCTGCCGGGAACGGCATGGTGGCCGGCGCTGGGCTGGGCCAGCCCGGCGCTGGAAGGCGTGCAGCAGGGCGCGCTGCGCGTCGGGCGGCTGGTGCTGCTGCTGGCCGGGCTGGCGCTGCTGCTGGCCAGCACCAGCCGTCCGCGCCTGATTTACGGTCTCTATGTCCTGGCCAGACCGCTGACCTGGCTGGGCTTCGACCGTCGCGCCTTCGCCGTGCGTCTGGGCCTGACGCTCGATTACGTCGAACGCGCGCCCAAACCGGCCAAGTGGCTGGATGCGCTGCGCGTGCCGCTGCCCGACGAGGCAACGCCGACCACGTACACCCTCGAAGCCGAGCGCTGGCAAAGCCGCGACAGCGCCGTCATACTCATGGGCCTGTTGGGGATGGCGATTGTGTTGGCATGAGAGTCGTACTGGGTCTGGAATATTGCGGCGTCGGTTTTTGCGGCTGGCAGTCGCAGCCGCAGCGCTGCGGCGTGCAGGATGCGCTGGAAGCCGCGGTCTCAACCATCGCCGGCACCAAAACTGCGGTCACCGCGGCCGGACGCACCGATACCGGCGTCCATGCGGCGTTCCAGGTGGCGCATTTCGATACCGATGCGGCGCGTCCGCTGACCGCCTGGGTGCGCGGCGTCAACAGTCACCTGCCGGCCGGGGTGGCGGTGCTGTGGGCGCGCGAGGTGGGCGAGGATTTTCATGCGCGTTTCGCCGCCACCCAGCGCGGCTACCGCTATGTGCTGTTGAATCACCCGGTGCGCCCCGGCATCCACCAGGGACTCATCGGCTGGCACCACCGTCCGCTCGACGCCGCCGCGATGAACCGGGCGGCCGCATACCTGATCGGGCAACACGATTTTTCCGCGTTCCGCGCCGCCGAATGCCAGGCAAAGTCTCCTGTCAAGGAACTGCGGCGGGCGCAGATCGAGCGGCGCGGCGATTACCTGCTGTGCGATTTCCAGGCGGACGGCTTTCTGCATCACATGGTGCGCAACCTGATGGGCTGCCTGGTCCAGGTCGGCGCCGGCAGCCAGACCCCGGAATGGCTGGGCGAGATCCTGCAAGGCCGCGACCGCACGCTGGCTGCACCCACCTTCGACGCCGCCGGGCTGTACCTCACCCATATCCGGTATCCTGCGCACTTTGCCCTGCCGGAAAGCTCTGAGAGATGGCTGTTCGCGTAAAAATCTGCGGCATCACCCGGGCGCAGGATTTGCACGCCGCCTGCGCGGCGGGAGCGGATGCGCTGGGTTTCGTGTTCTACGAAAAAAGCCCGCGCAATCTGTCGATCGAAGCCGCAGCCGAACTGGTGCGCGCGCTGCCGCCCTTCGTTCAGAGCGTGGGGCTGTTCGTGAATGCCGATCCTGCGTTTATCCGGCGTGTGCTCGAGGCCGTCCCGCTCGACCTGCTGCAGTTTCACGGCGACGAGACGGCCGCCGACTGCGAGCACCATGGACGACCCTACATCAAGGCCATACGCGTCACCGCCGGCACGGATTTGCTAAAATACGCGGCTGATTTCGAAACCGCGCGCGGTTTGCTGCTCGATGCCTACGTTCCCGGCGTGCCGGGCGGCACCGGGGAAAGCTTCGACTGGAATCTGATTCCGCCCACACTGCCGAAACCGATCGTGCTGTCGGGGGGGCTCGCTCCGTTCAATGTCGCCGCTGCCGTCCTGCAAGTGCGTCCGTGGGCGGTAGATGTGTCCTCCGGCGTGGAAGCCTCGAAAGGCATCAAGGACGCGCACAAGATTGCGCAATTCATTGCGAAAGCGAAAGAAGCATCATGAAGCTGACTGATCTCCCCGATTCCCGCGGCCACTTCGGTCCCTACGGCGGCATCTTCGTCGCCGAAACCCTGATGGCCGCGCTGGAAGAATTGCGCGTTGAATACGACAAGGCGCGCAACGATCCCGCCTTCATCGCCGAATTCGAATACGAGCTCAAGCACTACGTCGGCCGCCCCAGCCCGGTGTATCACGCCAAACGCCTGTCCGAGCAATACGGCGGCGCGCAGATCTACCTCAAGCGCGAAGATCTCAATCACACCGGCGCGCACAAGATCAACAACACCATCGGCCAGGCGCTCTTGGCGCGGCGCATGGGCAAGAAGCGCGTGATCGCCGAAACCGGCGCCGGCCAGCACGGCGTTGCCTCGGCCACGGTCGCGGCGCGCTACGGCATGGAATGCGTGGTCTACATGGGCGCCGAAGACGTTGCGCGGCAATCGCCCAACGTCTTCCGCATGAAGCTCCTGGGCGCCACCGTGGTGCCGGTGTCGTCGGGCTCCAAAACGCTGAAGGACGCCTTGAACGAGGCGATGCGCGACTGGGTCACCAACGTCGAATCGACGTTCTACATTCTGGGCACCGCCGCCGGCCCGCATCCGTACCCGATGCTGGTGCGCGATTTCCAGTGCGTGATCGGCCGCGAATGCATCGTGCAGATGCCCGAGCTGACCGGGCGGCAACCTGATTGTGTCGTCGCCTGCGTCGGCGGGGGCTCCAACGCCATCGGCATTTTTCATCCGTATATCCCGTATGAGGCCGTGCGGCTGATCGGCGTCGAGGCCGGCGGCTCCGGGATCGCGTCGGGCAAGCACGCGGCGCCGCTGTCTGCCGGCACGCCCGGCGTGCTGCACGGTTTCCGCAGCTACCTGATGCAGGACGACAACGGCCAGATCATCGAAACCCACTCGGTGTCGGCCGGCCTCGACTACCCCGGCGTCGGGCCCGAGCACAGCTGGCTCAAGGACGCCGGCCGCGCCGAATACGTCGCGATCGACGACGACGAGGCAATGGCCGCCTTCCACGACCTGTGCAAGTACGAGGGCATCATCCCCGCGCTCGAATCCAGCCATGCGGTCGCCCAGGCCAAGAAACTGGCGCCGACCCTGGGCAAGGACAAAATCATCCTGGTGAACCTCTCCGGGCGCGGCGACAAGGACATCAACACCGTGGCCAAGGTGGCGGGTATCACGCTGTAGACCCGTTCCCGACCTATTGAAGCGCATTTTTCAGAAGAACAAACCATGAGCCGCATCGGCGAGACCTTTACCGCGCTGAAAGCGCAAAACAAGAAAGCCCTGATCACTTTCATCACCGCCGGCGACCCCGGCAAGGGCCTGACCGTGCCGCTGATGCACGTGCTGGTCGAAGCCGGCGCCGACATCATCGAGCTGGGCGTGCCGTTTTCCGATCCGATGGCCGACGGCCCGGTGATCCAGCGCGCGTCCGAGCGCGCGCTGGCAAACAAGGTCGGGCTGAAAGACGTGCTTGCGATGACGGCGGAATTCCGCAAAAGCAACACGACCACGCCGGTGGTGCTGATGGGCTATGCCAACCCGGTCGAGCACATGGGCTATGAAACCTTTGCGAAGGCGGCGAAAGCGGCCGGGGTGGACGGCGTGCTGACGGTGGACATTCCGCCGGAAGAGTCGGCCGGCGTGTCCGACGTGTTCAAGGCGCACGGGCTCGATCCGGTATTCCTGCTGTCGCCGACCACGCCCGAAACGCGCGTCGAGCAGGTCGCGGCGGCGGCGGGCGGGTTCATCTATTACGTCTCGCTGAAGGGCGTGACGGGTTCGGCCAACCTCGACACCGAGGAGGTCGCGCGTAAGCTGGAGATGGTGCGCAGGCATTGCAGCCTGCCAGTCGGCGTCGGCTTCGGCATCCGCGACGCGGCGACCGCCGAGGCCGTGGCGCGGATAGCCGACGCCGTGGTGGTGGGCAGCCGCATCGTGAACGAGATCGAGACTGCGCCGGAGGGCGAGTGCTCCAACCGCGTCCGGCATCTGGTGGCAGAGTTGCGCCGCGGCGTCGACGCCGCATCCAAATAATCGGAGAAAAGCATGAGCTGGTTCCAGAAAATACTGCCTCCCAAGATCAAGCGCCGGGTCGAGGCGCGCAAATCGATGCCAGAAGGCCTGTGGTCGAAGTGTCCCGCATGCAACGAGGTGCTGTACCGCGCCGACCTCGAGAGCAATCTGGAGGTGTGCCCCAAGTGTGGCCACCATCACCGCATCGGCGCCCGCGCGCGGCTGGCCATGCTGCTTGACGTAGAGGGGCAGCATGAGATCGGTGCCCACATCACGCCGCTCGATCCGCTCAAATTCAAGGATGGCAAGAAATATCCCGACCGTCTCAAGGACGCCCAGGCCGGCACGTCGGAAACCGACGCGCTGGTGGTGATTGGCGGCAGCGTCAAGGCGGTGCCGGTGGTGGCAGCCGCGTTCGAGTTCAAGTTCATGGGCGGCTCGATGGGCTCGGTCGTGGGCGAGCGTTTCGTCCTCGGCGTGGAGGCGGCGATCGAATCGAACTCGGCCTTCGTCTGTTTTTCCGCCAGTGGCGGCGCGCGGATGCAGGAAGGCCTGTTTTCGCTGATGCAGATGGCCAAGACCTCGGCCGCGCTGACGCAGCTGTCGCGCCATCATCTGCCCTTCATCTCGGTACTGACCGACCCCACCATGGGCGGCGTGTCGGCGAGCTTCGCCATGCTGGGCGACCTGATCGTGGCCGAGCCGAACGCGCTGATCGGTTTTGCCGGTCCGCGGGTGATCGAGCAGACCGTGCGCGAGACACTGCCGGAAGGCTTCCAGCGCGCCGAATTCCTGCTGGAGAAGGGCGCCATCGACCGCATCATCGATCGCCGCCACATGCGCGACGAACTGGCGACTACGCTGTCGATGATGATGGGCCGACCTGCGCTGGCGGCTTAGGATGTGCTGACACGCTCGGCTCTATCGCTGGCCGACTGGCTGGCGCGGCTGGAGCAGCTGCATCCCAGCGCGATCGAACTCGGTCTCGAGCGGGTGCGCCGGGTCAAGGATGCCCTCGGGCTGGCGCCGGCGTTCCCGCTCCTGATCGTCGGCGGCACCAACGGCAAGGGCTCCACCTGCGCCTATCTGGAAGCGATCCTCACCGCCGCCGGCTACAAGACCGGCCTCTACACCTCGCCGCACCTGCTGCGCTACAACGAGCGCGTGCGGATCGCCGGCGCGGAGGCGGGCGACGCCGAGCTGGTCGCCGCATTTGAAAAAATCGACGCGGCCCGCGTCGACACCTCGCTGACCTATTTCGAATTCGGCACGCTCGGTGCGATGCTGCAGTTCGTCGACGCCGGCGTCGACGTCGCCATCCTCGAAGTGGGCCTGGGCGGCCGGCTCGACGCGGTCAACGTGTTCGACGCCGATGCCGCGATCGTCACCAGCGTCGACCTCGACCACATGGACTATCTGGGCGACACCCGCGAGCTGATCGGCCACGAGAAGGCGGGCATCTACCGTGCCGGCCGCCCGGCCCTGTGCGCCGACCCCGATCCGCCCGCCAGCCTGCTGGCGCATGCCCGCAACGTCGGTGCCGACCTGCGGTGCGTGGGGCGCGACTTTTCCGCGCAGGACGCGGGCGATCGCTGGACCTTTCACGGTCGCGCGGGCCACTGGCCCGATCTGCCGCAGCCCGCCATGGCGGGCGCCATCCAGTTGCGCAACGCGGCCGGTGCACTGGCGGTGCTGGATGCGGTGCGCGAGCGCCTGCCGGTGGGCGAGGCGGCGATCCGCCAGGGGCTTGCCGCGGCGCGGTTGCCGGGGCGCTTCCAGCGCATCGCGCAGGCACCCGAGGTCATCGTCGACGTGGCACACAACCCGGAAGCGGCGCGCGCACTGGCGGCCACCCTGCGCGCGCAGCCGGCGTCGGGGCGTACGCTGGCGGTAGTGGGCATGCTGGCCGACAAGGACGCGGCGGGGGTGCTGGCGGCCCTGGCCGGCGGGATCGATGCGTGGTGGGCCTGCACCCCGCCGACGCCGCGTGCCTGTGCTGCCGCGACGCTGGCCGCGGTCCTGCGCGAGCAGGCGGGGGCAGCGCCGGTCCGGGTGCAGCCGGATATCAATACGGCGCTGGCGGAGGCGCGGGGTGCGGCGCATGAAGGTGATAGAATTCTCGTCTTCGGTTCGTTCTATACCGTTGCCGCCGTCCTCGACCATGCCGCCACCCAGCAGTGAACATGACCTCAAACGCCTCGCGCGGCGTCGCCTGATCGGTGCGGTGGCGCTGACGCTGCTTGCCGTGATCGTGCTGCCGCTGCTGCTGGAAGACACGCCGCCGCCAGCCAGCGATCTGGCCGTGCGCATGGCTGCCCTGCCGGAGCCGGCGCCCGCCACCGAACCGCCGCCGCCCAAACCGGCCAGCGTGCCCGCGGCGCCTGTCCAGGCGCCCGCCAAAGCCGGGCCTGTGGCCAAAGCCGAACCCGCCGCAGCGTCGCCGGCCAGGCCCGAGCCCCCCAAAATCGAACCGCCCAAGCCGGCGCCCGTCACAGCCGAACCGGCGCCGGCGGCGCCCAGGCCTGCGCCTGCCAAGCCCGCAGCCAAGCCGGCCGCCGAGCCCTATGTGGTCCAGCTGGCCGCCCTGTCCGACGCCGCCAAGGCCGAGGCGCTCAAGACGCGCGCGGCGGCCATGGGCCTGCCGGCCTACACCGATACGCTGGGCAAGCTGACGCGCGTGCGCATCGGCCCGTTTGCGACGCGCGAAGCGGCGGTGGCCGCAGCCGTGAAGCTGGCCGAAAACGGCATGACGACCGCCCAGGTTGTCGCGAAGTGAGCCTGCTCGACCTGATCATCGTGCTGCTGCTGTTGCTCACGCTGGTGCGCGGCCTGATGCAGGGCATGGTCAATGCGCTGTTCGCGCTGGCGGCCTGGGTGCTGGCGTTCCTGCTGGGCAAGTGGGGCGCGCTGTGGGTGGCGCCGCTGCTGCCGGTCGCGGTGGAAAACCCGGCGATCCGCTATTTTGGCGGCTTCGCCGCGGTGTTTCTGGTGGTGCTGATTGGCGTGCTGTTGTTGGGCCATGTGCTGGCCACGCTGGTCAAGGCGGTCGGACTGGGCGGCGTCGACCGGATGCTGGGCGGCGTGATCGGCCTGGCCAAGGGCGTGGTCATCCTGATCGGGCTGACGCTGGCCGCCGGCCTGACCTCGCTGCCGCGCACCGATTTCTGGAAGCAGGCCGCGCTGTCGGGCAGCCTGCAGGCCGCGGCGCTGCGCAGCTTGCCGCTGCTGCCGGCCGACGTGGCGAAACATGTTCGTTTTGAATAATTTTATGGATGGGTGCACAGCATGTGCGGGGTAATCGGCGTTGTTTCCAATTCGGCAGCCAATCAGCTTTTGTATGACGGGCTGATGGTGTTGCAGCATCGCGGGCAGGATGCTGCAGGGATCGTGACGGCGGAAGAAAGCCGCTTTCACATGCACAAGGGGCAGGGGTTGGCGCGCGACGTGTTTCGCACCCGCGACATGCGCAACCTGCTCGGCGACATGGGGGTGGCGCATGTGCGCTATCCCACCGCAGGTAGCGCATCGTCGTCTGCCGAGTCGCAGCCGTTCTACGTCAATTCGCCCTATGGCATCGTGCTGGGGCACAACGGCAATCTGACCAATACCCACGAGCTGAAGGAATCGCTGTTCCGTTCGGACTTGCGCCACGTCAACACCAATTCGGATTCCGAAGTGCTGCTCAACGTGCTGGCGCACGAACTGCAGGTGCGCGCCTCGGGGCGGCAGCTGAACCTGGACACGATTTTCGGCGCCGTCGCCGGCGTGCATGCGCGCTGCAAGGGCGCCTACGCGGTGACGGCCTTCATCGCCGGCTATGGTCTGCTGGCTTTCCGCGATCCGCACGGCATCCGGCCGCTGGTGATCGGCGTCAACGACCAGGTCGTGCCGCACGAGTACATCATCGCCTCGGAAAGCGTGGCGATCGACACGCTGGGTTTCCGGCTGCTGCGGGACGTGGCGCCGGGCGAGGCGGTCTTCATCGATTACCAGCGCAAGCTGCACAGCCGCCAATGCAGTGCGCGGCCCGCGCTCAATCCCTGCATCTTCGAATACGTCTATCTCGCGCGTCCCGATTCGGTGATGGACGGCGTCTCGGTCTACAGCACGCGTCTCGCGATGGGCGTGTCGCTGGCCGAAAAAATCAAGCGCGAGTTCGCCCACCTGACGATCGACGTGGTGATCCCGATTCCCGACACCAGCCGGCCTTCCGCGCTGCAGCTGGCGAACCACCTCAACGTGCCGTATCGCGAAGGCTTCATCAAGAACCGCTACATCGGCCGCACCTTCATCATGCCGGGGCAGGCGCTGCGCAAGAAATCGGTGCGGCAGAAGCTCAATGCCATCGCCGAGGAATTCAAGGGCCGCAACGTGCTGCTGGTCGACGACTCCATCGTTCGCGGCACCACCAGCCGCGAGATCGTGCAGATGGCGCGCGACGCCGGCGCGGCGAAGGTGTATTTCGCTTCAGCCTCGCCGCCGGTGCGCTATTCCAACGTGTACGGCATCGACATGCCGACGCGCAACGAGCTGATCGCCAACGGGCGCACCGACGAGGACATCGCGCGCGAGATCGGCTGCGACGCGCTCATCTACCAGGATCTCGACGCCATGGTGGAGGTGGTGCGCGCGGGCAATCCGGCGATTCTCGACTTC
>JAKACL010000251.1 GCA_021821425.1 Pseudomonadota bacterium | reverse complement strand
CTGCCGGATGATCGCATCCATCAGCGCCAGCGCCGGCAATTC
Source organism: Pseudomonadota bacterium (assembly GCA_021821425.1). Next base: position 3,077 of record JAKACL010000251.1, on the reverse strand, counting down.
GCCGCCCGACAGCACGAAGTCGCCGAGCGAGAGTTCCTCGTCGACGCGGCGCTGCAACAGCCGTTCGTCGATGCCTTCGTAGCGTCCGCACAGCAATACAAGTGCGGGCTTCTCTTTCAACTCCATCACCCGCGTGTGCGTCAGCGGGCGGCCGCGGGGGGAAAAATGCACCACCCAGGGCGTCAAGTTCTCGCTCGCAGAGTCCTGCTGCACCGCGTTCAGCGCGCGATCGAGCGGCTCGGCCAGCATCAGCATGCCGGGACCGCCGCCGTAGGGCCGGTCGTCCACCGTGCGATGCGGATCGTCGGTGAAATCGCGCGGATTCCACGACTTGAACCGGTAAAGTCCGCGATCCAGCGCCCGCCGGCTGATGCCGTAATCCAGTACGGCATCGAACATCTCGGGGAAGAGCGTGACCGCATCGAACCGCATACGCCCTCCCTTAATAATCTTCGCCCCAGTCCACCTCGATCGTTCCGCTTGCCAGATCCACCGTGCCGACGAAGGCCGCGATGAACGGAATCAGATGATCGCGCGTGCCCTTGACCACCAGCAGGTCGTTCGCACCGCTTTCCATCAGGCTGTCGACCGTGCCCAGCTCGATGCCCTGGCGGTTGACGACCCTGAGGCCGATCAGGTCGGACCAGTAAAACTCGTTTTCCTGCGGCGGCGGCAAGGCGCTTTTCGCCACCGAGATTTCCTGCCCGCGCAGCGCATACGCCGCGTCGCGGTCGTCGATGCCGGCCAGTTTGGCGACCAGGGCCTTGCCGTGCTCCTGGACGGCTTCGACGCTGAAATGCGTCTGCTGCTCGCCGCGCCCGACGCGCCAGGATTCGAAATCCATCAGCGTGCCCGGGTCTTCGCTGAAAGGCTGGACCTTGACCCAGCCCTTGATGCCGAACGGAGCGGCAATGCGCCCCATCACCACCCAGTCGTCAGACTGACTCACACGGCAGCGGCAGCGGGCGGGTTCTTCTTGACCAGGCGGGCGACGGTGTCGGACAGCTGCGCGCCGTTGCTCACCCAGTAGCCGATGCGCTCCTGGTCCAGGCGCAGGGCTTCGGAACCTTCAGAAGCCACCGGATTGTAGAAACCGACGCGCTCGATGAAGCGGCCGTCACGGCGGCAGCGCGAATCGGCCACCACCACGTTGTAGAAGGGACGGTTTTTGGCGCCGCCGCGCGAAAGACGAATAACGACCATGATTTAACCCACCGGGTAAACGGAGAAAACCGGGAATTATACCCACAATTGCCTCGTTTGCCAGCGGTTCGGGTCAGCGCATCCCCGGCAGCATGCCTTTCATGCCGCGCATCATCTTGGACAGGCCGCCCTTGCCCATCATCTTCATCATCTTCTGCGCCTGTTCGAACTGCTTCAGGAGCCTGTTGATTTCCTGCACCTGCACCCCCGCGCCGGCTGCGATGCGGCGCTTGCGGCTGGCCTTGATGATCTCGGGCTTGCGGCGCTCCAGCGGGGTCATGCTGTTGATGATGCCTTCCAGCCGGTTGACTGCCTTGTCGTCGGCGCCCGCCGGCATCGCCATCTGTCCGGCGCCGGGGAGCTTGTCCATCAGCGCCGACAACCCGCCCATTTTCTTCATTTGCTGGATTTGCGCCTTGAAGTCCTCGAGGTCGAAGTCCTTGCCCTTCTTGACCTTGTCGGCGAGCTTCTTCGCTTCGGCCAGGTCGACCGAGCCTTGCGCCTGCTCGATCAGCGAGAGCACGTCGCCCATGCCGAGGATGCGCTGGGCCATGCGCTCGGGATGGAAGGCTTCCAGCCCGGTGGGCTTTTCGCCGACGCCGATGAACTTGAGCGGCTTGCCGGTGATGTGGCGCACCGACAGCGCCGCGCCGCCGCGCGCATCGCCGTCGAGCTTGGTCAGCACGATGCCGGTCAATGGCAGCGCCTCGTTGAAGGCTTTGGCGACGTTGATCGCATCCTGGCCCTGCATCGCGTCGACCACGAACAAGGTTTCGATGGGTTTGACCGCGGCGTGCAAGGCCGTGATCTCGGCCATCATCGCCGCGTCGATCGCCAGGCGGCCGGCGGTGTCGACGATCAGCACGTCGTAGAACTGCTTGCGTGCATGGTCTTGCGCGGCCTGCGCGATTTTCAGCGGATCGCGCTCGTCGCCTGCCTCGAAAAAGCTGACGTCGAGTTGGGTCGCGAGCTGGCGCAACTGGTCGATGGCGGCGGGGCGGTAGACGTCGGCGGAGGCGAGCAGGACCTTTTTCTTGCGGTTTTTCAGCAGCAGCGCGAGCTTGCCGCTGGTCGTCGTTTTACCCGAGCCCTGCAGGCCGGCCATCAGGATCGTCGCGGGCGGCGTGGCGGCCAGGTTGAGGTCGGCATTTTCGCCGCCCATCAGGCGGGTGAGTTCTTCGTGGACGATGCCGATCAGCGCCTGCCCGGGCGACAGGCTGGTGAGCACTTCCTGACCCAGCGCACGCGTCTTGACGGCTTCGATGAAGTCCTTGACCACCGGCAGCGCGACGTCGGCTTCGAGCAGCGCCAGACGGACCTGGCGCAGCGTGTCCTGCACGTTGGCTTCGGTGATGCGCGCCTGCCCGCGCAGATTTTTGACGACGCCGGCAAGGCGTCCGCTGAGATTTTCTAACATGGCTTCCTTGTTGCTGCTGTGAGCGGCATGGATAATGAGGCTCGCTGAATTCCGATTTGCATTTTAACGAATGTCTCCGCTATTGCTGGTTACTTTGTGTGTGAGCGCGCTCTATGGCTGGGTGGCGTGGCGCCTTCAGTGCATGCCGACGGCCGTGTCGGTGCGCGTCCTGCTGCCCTTGGCGCTGCTGGCGCACGGGGTACTGATCTATCACTCGGTGCTGGGGCAGGGCGATATCCGGCTGGGTTTCGGTAGTTCGCTGTCGACGATTTTGTGGTTGACCGCGCTGACCTACTGGCTGTCCAGCCACGGTGCGCCGCTGGCGCGCCTGCAGTCCTGGGTTAGCGGGCTGGCGGCGGTGTCGGTGCTGGCCATGGCGCTTTTCACCGAGACCCATGCGATTCCCAATTCACAGGTCCTGGCCTTGCGCACGCATCTGGTGGTGTCCTTTCTCGCC
>JAKACL010000032.1 GCA_021821425.1 Pseudomonadota bacterium | reverse complement strand
GGCGAACATCACCTCCACCGGCAGCTTGCCGCCAAGCTCGAAGAAGGTGTCCTCGTGGATGCGCCTGCCGTGGCCGTAGCCGGCGATGGCGCGGAACGCGGAGCCGCCCGACATGCCCATATCGCGCCCGGTTTCCAGCAGCCACTCGTATACCAGCTTGCCCTTGTGCTTGTGATCTTCTTCGGTGAACAGGCGCAGCATGACGGCGTTCATCTTTATCCCCGAATGAGTTTGAAAGTCCACAGCCCCAGGCCGGTCGCGCCCAGGGAGCCGAACAGATGCAGTGCCGCCGTCGCCAGTGCCCAGCCATACTGGGCCCGAGAGATCATGGTCACGACCTCGGCGGAAAAGGTGGAAAACGTCGTCAGCGCGCCCAGGAAGCCGGTGATGAGCAGCAGCCGCCATTCGGGCGCAAGGCCCGGGTGCTGGGAGAAGAAGGCGATGGCCACGCCGATGAAATAGCCGCCGATCAGGTTCGCCGCCAGTGTGCCCGCCGGCAGGGTCGGATAAGCCGGGTTGAGCCACAGGCCCAGGCCCCAGCGCAGCCAGGCGCCGAGCATGGCGCCGACGCCGACGGCGAGAAAGCCGCTCATCTGGTGGCTGTTGAAGTCTGCATGGGCGGAATTCTACCGCCCTGCGCCGGGAATTACTCTATGGCGCCCTTGATGATCTTGATCTGCAACTGTTCGATCTCACGCAGCACTTTGCGCAACGCGACGTTCTTGGTGTGCACTGGCCGGCGGTAGGAAACGTACACGGTCTTGTCCCCGGCCTTCTGGTACACGGAAATGATGAAGGGACACAGCGCGATGGCATGCGGGTCGACTTCCATCATGGCGCGCGACAGTGTCGAACTGCAGAACTCGAACTGCTCGCCGTATTCGTACACTTTCCTGGTTGCACCGAGATCCTTGCCGGTGCGTTCCAGCATGTCGGCGATATGGCCGACGTTGTTGATCACCAGACCTTCGGATTCGATGCCCATGCGGATGAAATCGCGCACATCGGCGTAATTCCCCTGGGCCTTGAAAACCACGGCGTAATTGTCTGCCGCGAGCGCCATTCCGGACGCAAATGCCAGCAGCGCAAACACTAAGAGTTTTTTCATTGTTTTCTCCAGATCAAAAATTCGAGGCCTGGACAAGCTTAACGGCTTATCCCGCTGTGGCCAATGATGATTTAATACAGGTATGACAAGCAAATCAGTTGAAGTTCAAGGCCGCGTCTGGCTACGCGCCAACGGCAAATCGCTGCTGGGCAAAGGCCGGCTCGAGTTGTTGCGCCAGATCGAAGCGACCGGCTCGATCTCGAAGGCTGCCAAGGCCATGAAAATGAGCTACAAGAGCGCTTGGGACGCAGTCGATGCCATGAACAATGCCATGGCCACACCTTTGGTGGAAAGCGCCAGCGGTGGCAGGCGCGGCGGCGGCAGCCGTCTCACCGAGGCCGGCCGGCGCCTGGTCAGCGAATACGAGCGGCTGGAGGAAAAGCATCGGCAATGGCTCGACGCCGCTTCCCGCGCGTTCTCGACCCGGCTGTCCAAGGGCTGATTTCCTGCGTCGTGGCAAAAGCGGATTCTTGGCCTATATTGCTAGCTCCGTTTACCAGAAAATCAGGAAGGAACTCCCATGCGCAATACCCTCCTCATCGTCGCCCTGCTTGCCGCCGGCCTCAGCGCCTGCGGCCAGAAAGAGGAAGCCGCCCAGCCCGAAGCTCCTCCCGCACCGGTAGCCGAGGTCCCCGCCCCTGCACCAGCGCCGATGGAACAAGCACCTGCCACCGAGGCTCCTGCCGCGGGAACCGCAGCAACTGCACCGACACCGGAAACCGCAGCGCCCGCCGCCGCACCGGCGCCCGCAGCCACCGCAGGGAATGCTGAGGCGGGCGCCAGCAAGTATGCCACCTCCTGCGCCAGTTGCCATGGCGCGAAGGGACAAGGCATGGGAAGCTTCCCGAAACTCGCAGGCCAGTCGGCTGATACGATCAAGTCCAAGCTGGCCACGTACAAGGCAGGCAAGCAGATCGGGCCTCAATCCGCAGTGATGATGCCGCTCGCCTCGATGCTGAGCGACGCCGAGGTGGAAAATCTCGCCGCACACATCGCCACGCTCAAGTAACAGTTCTGCCTGAAGACGCGGGCGAGCCCCGCGCCATCCCGGGCCCGACCTAGCGCGGGCCCGTTTCTTTTTTCAAGCCTATTTTTTCCAGCGCTCGGCCGCAATCTCGTCCGAGTTGCGCGCTTCCACCCAGCGCTCCCCTTCAGACGTGCCTTCCTTTTTCCAGAACGGGGCGCGGGTTTTCAGGTAATCCATGATGAATTCGCAAGCGGCGAAGGCATCGCCGCGGTGCATGGAGGCCACGCCCACGAACACGATGCGATCCAGCGGCATGAGCCTGCCCACGCGGTGGATCACCGTGACATCCAGCAGGCGCCAGCGGCCCGTGGCCTCGTCCACGATTTCACGCAGCGACTTCTCGGTCATGGCCGGGTAATGCTCCAGCGTCAGCGTCGTCACGCTGTCGCCTTCGTTGAGATCGCGCACCAGGCCGACAAAACTCGCGACTGCGCCGACCTTGGGCTGACCGGCATGCAGCGCATTGATTTCCGCCCCCGGGTCGAAATCCGATTCCTGGACAAGGATTTTCATGGCATCGTTATCAAGAAAAAACTTTAAATGGCTGACGCAAGACCGCAGGCAATTTGCAGAAGGCGGTCAGCCCCGCTTGCAGGCGGCGAGGTGCTGCCGCCAATTGTTCACGAGAGTTTTCATGGCCTTGACATCGCCGTGGATCGCATCCAGAAGCTCCGCTCCCGCCTGCAGTTCGGCACGCTGCCAGCCCGACTCGGTTGCGCATTCCACGATGACCACCCATACCCCGCCCCTTGGCTCTACGGCGTAAAGGTGGGCCGTGATGCCCAGTTCTTCCATGAGGGCGCCCACGGCAATCCGGGCTTTTGCAAGATCGGTTTCGCTGATCTCAGCCATGGCTTCCCAACCTCCGGTCGTCATCGATTTGCGCAAGCAGTTCCTCAACGCGGCGCACGCCTTCTGGCGTCGCAAGCTCGGCCAGGGGGGTGCGGCCACCAAGCTGAACCCTGGGCTGGTTAAGCCATTCAGCCGCCTTGGCTGAATCGCCGAATACGCGGCTCGCCAGTTCAACGAGGTATCCATGATCGTGGCTATGCATGTTCACCCCCTGGATGCACGACTTTCAAAGCTCAATATAGAGCGCCCAGGTCGCTCCACTTGAGGATTTGCACTTATCCGCCCGTTACGGGAGGGAAGATCGCTACCTCGTCGCCATCCTGCACCGGCGTGACGATGCCGGCCAGGGTCTGGTTCACCGCCATGCGATTGCCGGAATCGAGCGCCAGCGCCGAGCTCCAGGGCTCGCCGCGCTTCCTCAGCAGATCGACGATGGCCGCAGCATGGGCACGTTCGCCCGGCAGTTCGATCTCTTCGCCTTCCATGCCAAAAAGTTCGCGCAACTTCGCGAAATACAAGACTTTCACTTTCATTCAAGAACCTCGGAAAAAGGAATGAAGCGCACCCATTCGCCGCGCAGCACGGTCTGGCCGATCTCGATGTCGACGAAACCGTCCGCCCACACGGCCGAGGTCAGCACGCCGGAACCCTGGTTAGGATAGATGCGGACTTCGCCGGCGCCATCAAGCCCGGAGACCAGATGCCCGCGCAGGAATTCGCGCCGGTTGCCGGGCTTGGCCCAGTCAAAGGCGGCGCGTACGGGATAGGCGCGATACAGCACCTGGCTGGCGCCCATGCGCTTGAGCAGGAAGGGCCGCGCGAACAGGCAGAAAGTAGCGAAAGTCGAGACGGGGTTGCCGGGCAGGCCGATGAAGTCGGTCTCGCCGATGCGGCCGTAGGCCACGGGCTTGCCGGGCTTCATGGCCACTTTCCACATCTCGATTCGGCCCAACTGTTCGACTGCGGCTTTGACGTGATCTTCCTCGCCGACCGACACGCCGCCCGAGGTAATGATCACGTCCGCACGCTTCGCCGCCTTTTCCAGCGCAGCGCGGGTGGCGTCGAAAGTGTCCTTTACCACGCCCAGATCGATGACTTCAGCGCCAAGGCCGGTCAGCAGGCCGGCCAGGGTGGCGCGGTTGGAATTGTAGATCTGGCCGGCTCTCAGCGGCATCCCCGGCTCGGCCAGTTCATCGCCGGTGGAGAACATCGCCACTTTCAGCCGCCGCACCACCTTCGCTTCGATCGCGCCGATGGAAGCGGCCAGACCGAGTTCGGCGCCTTTCAGGCGCGTGCCGGGCGTGAGCACATCGGTACCGGGGCGGATGTCCTCGCCGGCACGGCGGATGTTGTCGCCCGGCTGCGGCAGCTTGTAGACCGTCACGATGTCGCCTTCGAGCGAGGTGTCTTCCTGCATGACCACCGCATCGGCATGCGGCGGTATCGGGGCACCGGTGAAGATGCGCGCGGCCTCGCCATGCCCCAAGGGGTTGCCCACCTGGCCGGCGGCGATGCGCTGGGTCACCTTGAGCTTGCTGTCGGGCTGGCGGCAGTCCCGACTGCGCACGGCATAGCCATCCATGGCAGTGTTGTCGAGCGGCGGCACGCTGACGAATGAGGTCAAGCCTTTTGCCAGGATTCGTTTATAGGCGTTTGATAATTCTATGCTTTCTGTTTCGCCAAGCGGGCGTGCCCGGGCAAGAAGTTCCTGCAAGAGTTCTGCTGCGGTTAACACTTAAATCCCTATTTCCTGTTTGATGAAAGTACGAATGGCGGCCACGTCATCCAGCGGCAGCCAGGTTTTGTTGTCCGGCGGCGCGACATCGCTTGCCACCGCCAGAATATGCCCGTCATCAGGATACAGCCAGGGCTTGCCATTGTCCGCCCGGTGCACCTCGATCTTGGGGATGGGATCGCGCTTCCAGCCTTCCACCAGCACCAGGTCGCAAGGCGACAGGCGCGAGAGCAAGTCCGGCAATTGCGGTACCTGGGCCGTTTCATTCTCATGCATCAGCGCCCAGCGCACATCGCTCGCCACCAGCACCTCGCCCGCCCCCGCCTGGCGGTGACGCCAGCTGTCCTTGCCAGGCCGGTCGACGTCGAAGCCGTGATGCGCATGCTTGATCAGCGACACACGCACGCCGTCCGCGCGCAGCAGCGGAATAAGCTTTTCCAGCAGCGTGGTCTTGCCAGCGCCGCTGTAGCCGGCGATGCCGAGTGTCTTCATATCACAAGCAGGCCTGCTTCTCGTGCCTAATAAATAATCAGAAAGTGGTTATATTTTTGCATATATAACGCTAGAATGCATCCATGCTCAGCGATCCTTTCGGCCGCCAGATCGAATATGTCCGCCTGTCCGTGACGGACCGGTGTGACCTGCGCTGCACCTATTGCATGCCGGAAGACTTCAAGGGCTTCGAGGAGCCCGCGCACTGGCTGACATTCGACGAGACCGAGCGCCTGATCGGCGCCTTCGGCCGCCTGGGCGTGAAACGCGTACGCCTCACCGGCGGCGAGCCTCTCTTGCGCCGCAACCTGCCCGAACTCGCAGCGCGCCTCTCCGCCCTGCCCGGCATCGAGGACCTGTCGCTCTCCACCAATGCCACCCAGCTCGCCAGGCATGCGCGGGCGCTGAAGGATGCCGGCGTCAGCCGTCTCAACGTCAGCCTCGATTCGCTCAAACCCGAGCGCGTGGAGCAAATCAACGGCCGCGACGTGTTCGACCGCATCATGGCCGGGCTCGATGCCGCGCACGCGGTCGGCTTCGACCGCATCAAACTCAACATGGTGGCCATGGCCGGGGTCAACGATGATGAAATCGACGCCATGGTCGAGTTCGCCATGCGCGGCAACTATGTCCTGCGCTTCATCGAGACCATGCCCATGGGCGACACCGGGCGCGCTTCCTCCTTCCTCGACCTGCAGCCGGTGAAGGCGCGCCTCGCGGAAAAATATGGCCTGATCGAAACCAGTTTCCCAGGCGGCGGGCCGGCGCGCTATCTCGGCACGCCAGACGGACGCTTCAACATCGGCTTCATCACCCCGCTGTCCCAGCACTTCTGCGGCACCTGCAACCGCGTGCGCATCTCCGTGGACGGCACCCTGTACTTGTGCCTGGGCCAGGACGACAAGCTCGAGCTTGGCCCCATGCTGCGCGCCGGCGCCAGCGATGCGGACATCGAACATGCCATCCTTGAAGCAGTGGCGCGCAAACCCGAGCGCCACGAATTCCGTGAAGCACCGAAGAAGCTGGTGCGCTTCATGTCCATGACCGGCGGCTGAGGCTTTACATCACCGCGATCAGCTTGTCGTAGGATTCCGCAAACAGCCGCAGACCTTCCACCTGCAGCTCCTCCCCCATCGCGGCAGGGCTGATGCCCAGCGACTCCAATGCGACCATGTGCGCCTGGGCCTCGGTGATATCCAGGTGCAGCGTCGTGCCTGTCTTCCCATGCTCGGCCAGCGCAGCCAGGGTCTTGTCCGGCAAAGTGTTGATGGTGTCGGAGCCGATCAGCGGCTCGAAGTACAAGAGGTCACTGTAGGCCGGGTTCTTGGTACCGCTGCTCGCCCACAGCAGGTATTGCGGCCTGATCCGATGCGCGCGCAGATGGGCGAAATATTCATCTCCCATGAAGAAATCCTGGTAGCGCTGGTACGCCAGCTTAGCGAGGGCCACCGCGGTCTTGCCGCGCAGGGCCAGGGCCTGCGGCGTGCCTAGCGCCTCCAGCTTCTTGTCTGCCAGCGTGTCCACGCGCGACAGGAACAGGCTGGCAACGGCCTTGAGCCAGCGCGGATCGCCGCCCTTGCCCAGCCACTGCTGCGCACCCCGGATATAGGCCTCGAAGGTGCGCGCGACATGGTGCAGCGAGAACAGCAGGGTCACGTTCACGCGCAGTCCTTGCGCGGTCAATTGTTCGAAGGCACGCAGCCCGGCGTCATTGCCCGGCACCTTGATCAGCAGGTTGTCACGCCCGACCAGCCCATGCAGGCGTTTGGCTTCAGTCACCGTCATGTCCGCGTCCTGGGCATAGCGCGGCGCCACCTCCCAGCTGACATAGCCGTCGTCGCCGCCGCTATTTATGTAAACCGGCTCGAGCAGGTCGCAGGCCACACGGAGGTCCTCGCTGACCAGGGCCTCGTAGCGCCGCTCGGGGTCCGGTTCGGTTTTTCTCAAGTCTTCGAGCTGCCCGGCATAATCCTGGCCTTCGCTGACGGCCTTGTGAAAAATCGTGGGATTGGAAGTGATGCCGGTCACGCCCTGGGCGATGAGTTGCGCCAGCCTGCCGTCGCGGATATGGCCGCGGGTCAGGTTGTCGAGCCAGATGCGCTGGCCGTAGGCGTGAAGGTCGGAAAAAAGCGGCATGGCAGGGTCCCGTTTTGGTGGCGAACCATTCCAGTTTAGCCGCTCGATTTGACAGTCGCACGTCGCCTGATGAGGAAGTCTGCAGACAGTCGGCCGGCCCCCTGGAACAACAGCGGCCCGAATAGCACCAGATACATGAGCGGGAGCTGGTAGCCGTTGTCGCACACGTTGTAGCCGTTGCCGGCATGCACGCTGACCCAGGCCACGACGGTGAGGATGGCCAGTGCGGCACTTGCAAAGCGCGTACCCAGCCCCACTACCAGCAGCACCGGTCCGATGAGCTCCGTCCAGGTGGCAAGCTGCCAGCTGATCTCGACGGGCACGACATTGAAAGGGAAAGGAAACTGTTGCCGGATCCCAGCGAACCAGTTTTCTCCGTGCAGCTTCATCCAGCCCGCTTCCCAGAACTCGTAGGCCAATAGCAGCCGAATGGCCAGATTGGGCAGCCAGGCGCCGGTATCGTCCAGCAAACCCAGGCCGCGTTGGATGTAGTTCGAGCCAAGCATCGTTTTCCTCCATCGTTATATGCCTATTGGTCGCCGGGTCATTAATTCGCTTACAGCCCATACACTTGCCGCATGAAATCGCTGCACCAACTCGCTTTTGACAACCGTTTTGCCTCGCTGCCGGAACAATTCCACACCCGCCTCGCGCCGACGCCGGTTCCCGACCCGTATCTGGTGGCCTGGAATCCGGACGTGCTCGAATTGCTGGGCCTGGATTGGGACGCCGTCCGCACAGCGGGATTTGTCGACTTCTTTTCCGGCAACGCTTCCCTCCCCGGCTGCGACGCGCTGGCCGCGCTCTACGCCGGCCACCAGTTCGGCCATTACGTGCCGCAACTGGGCGATGGCCGTGCCATCCTGCTGGGCGAGGTGGTGCATCCCTCGGGTACGCACTGGGAAGTGCAGCTGAAGGGCGCCGGGCGCACGCCCTACTCGCGCGGCGGCGACGGCCGCGCCGTGCTGCGTTCCTCCATCCGCGAATATCTCTGTTCCGAGGCCATGCACGGGCTCGGCATTCCCACCACGCGCGCGCTGTGCATCACCGGCAGCGACATGCCGGTGCATCGCGAAAGCGTCGAGACCGGGGCCATCGTCACGCGGCTTGCGCCCAGTTTCATCCGCTTCGGCAGTTTCGAGGTGTTCTTCTACCGCGGCCAGCACGACGAGATCAAAACCCTGGCCGATTTCACGCTCAGGCACTATTTCCCCGAACTGCTCGACGAGCCCAAGCCCTACGTCGCTTTGCTGCGCGAAGTAACGACGCGCACGGCAAAGCTCATGGCGCAGTGGCAGGCCGCGGGTTTCTGCCACGGGGTGATGAACACCGACAACATGTCCATCCTCGGCCTCACCCTGGACTATGGCCCCTACGGCTTCATGGAGGCCTACGACCCCGGCTGGATCTGCAACCATTCCGATCACGACGGCCGCTACGCCTACGACCAACAGCCGCAGATCGGCGCCTGGAACTGCACCTGCCTCGCCCAGGCGCTGCTGCCGCTGATGGAACTGGACGACGCCAAGGCGGCACTCTCCGGTTATGGGGAAAGCTTCGCCACCGAATACATGCGCCTGATGTGCGCCAAGCTCGGCCTACCCTTCGAGGAACCGTCCGCGCCGCTGGTGAACGACCTGCTCGACCTGATGGCAAGCAATCGCACCGACTACACCCTCCTGTTTCGCGCCCTGTCCGGTTTCGATTCCGATGTGGACGCGAAGAACACCGGCCTGCGCGACCTGTTCCTGAACCGCGAAGCGTTCGATGCCTGGGCCAGGGGCTACGGCGAGCGCCTGCGCGCCATCGGCAGCCATGCCCCTGCGCGCGCCGCAGCGATGGACCGGGTCAACCCCAAGTACGTGCTGCGCAACCACCTGGCCGAAATCGCCATCCGCAAGGCACGCGATGAACGCGATTACAGCGAGATCGAGCGCCTGCGCTGCCTGCTTGCTCGACCCTTTGACGAACAGCCCGAATTCGAAGACTATGCGAAGGAACCGCCCGAATGGGCGAAGGAAATTGCCGTCAGCTGTTCCTCATAGTGAAAATCTTCTTGTCGCTGCTCATCTGCGTTTCACTTGCTGCCTGCAGCAACAAGCCCATCCAGCGCAAGGATGGCAGTTCTTCGGAAAGACCTGCCAGCCTTGCCAGCATCGCCAAGCGCGATGTCGACGACGCCAGTGAAATCGCCCAGCACGAGGCCGTCGCCGGACTCAGGCGGCTGGCCGAAAAGCTCTACCGCCGCAACCCCGCCGAATGGCGCAAGGGCAATGCGCAAACGCTGGAAGCGGCGGTTGCGAACATTTTCGACCCGCTGACGCAATGGCAGACTTCTCCGCGCAGCCGCCTGGACTGGCAGGCCAGCCTAAACGACGCCTTTCGCGAGGACTATGCCGGCGACCGCGTCGAGGCCCTGATGCAGGGCCTGCTGACCATGATCATGGCTTCCTACGAACACAAGACCGAGCTGTACATGTTCGACGACCTCGACCCGCAAAAGCTGTACAACGCGGCACGCAATCTGGAAATTGCAGCCTGGCGCCTGTCCAACGCAAAAAACGCCAACGGCGAACTGCTGCTGCTCAGCAATGGCGCCGATCCCAACGGCATCGCCAATCTCAGCTTCGAGCGCGAATTCGGCAAGCTCGTCGCCACCCAGGACCTGATCGCACGTATCATCGAGGACAAAAGCAACCGCAGCATCCGCTTCATCGTCGTCAATCTGGCGAGCCTGGCTTTCCTGCCCATTTGACCAACCAAGGAGAAAACATGTCCGAACTCATCATTGAAGATCTCACCGTCGGCAACGGCGACGAAGCCGTGGCCGGCAAGCACGTAGTCGTGCACTACACCGGCTGGCTCACCAACGGTTCCAAGTTCGATTCCAGCAAGGATCGCAACGATCCCTTCGATTTCCGCCTCGGTGCCGGCCAGGTCATCCGCGGCTGGGACCAGGGCGTCGCCGGCATGAAGGTCGGCGGCAAGCGCAAGCTCACCATCCCGCCGGAAATGGGCTACGGCAGCCGCGGCGCCGGCGGCGTCATCCCGCCCAACGCCACTCTGGTGTTCGAGGTCGAACTGCTGGCGATCCGCTAAACCAGCCGACGAAAACATGCCTGCCAGGCTACTGGCGCTTTACGCTGACATCACCACCCTCGCGGTGGATGCCATCGTCAATGCCGCCAATAATTCGCTCCTGGGTGGCGGCGGCGTCGATGGCGCCATCCATCGCGCTGCCGGCCCGCAACTGCTGGAAGAATGCCGCCTGCTGCACGGCTGCGAAACCGGCGACGCCAAGATCACCAGGGGCTATCGCCTGCCGGCGAAATATGTGATTCACACCGTCGGCCCGGTCTGGCATGGCGGCAATCGGGGAGAACCCGAGTTGTTGGCTTCCTGCTACCGGCGCTCGCTCGAAGTGGCGGCGGCACACGGCCTGCGTTCGATCGCCTTCCCCGCCATCAGCACCGGCGCCTATGCTTATCCGCTCAAGGCAGCCGCACACATCGCCATCGCCGCCGTGTGCGAAACCGTGAAAACATTTCCCGTCATCGAGGAAGTGATCTTTTGCGGCCACTCGGCCGCCGCCCGGCAAATTTACGAAAGACTGCTGGACGGGCCTGACGTTTGCGGTGCGGCCTGAGGCGTTCGCAGGCAGGAACTCGCTTTCATGGCGGCGCTCAAATAACCAAAGCAAATTGCTCGGCCATTGACTAGTATTCTGTTGAGAGCGCAAGAAAGGAGCACGCCATGAGCACGCTATCGATCAAACCGCACACCTCCAACATCAACCTGCCCGCCATCCGGCGCGTGGATGCCAGCCGCCCCCTGCTCTGGCTGAAGCACGGCTGGAAAGATCTTTTGCGAACCTGGCCGGCCTCGCTGGGCATCGGTGCCCTGTTCACCGCACTTGGTTATCTGCTGATGGAATACGCCTGGGCACGTCCGCATCTCGCGTTGACCCTGACCAGCGGCTTCCTGCTGGTCTCGCCTTTTCTAGCCATCGCATTCTATGAGTTGTCGCGGCGCCACGAGGCGTCACGCGCGTTGCGCTTCGAAGGCGTGCGCAGGAACGCGGTCTCGATCGGCATGTACGCCCTGCTGCTCGCCTTCATCCTCAGCAGTTGGGAGCGCATTTCCGCCATCTTGGTGGGATTGCTGTTCGAGGGCAATCTGCTTGCCGACAGCCCCTTCGCGCTCGCATCCCTGTTCACGCCCGAGCATGCGGGCTTCCTCATTCCCTACCTGCTGGCCGGCGGTGTGCTGGCCGCGCTGGTGTTCGCGCTCTCGGTGGTCTCGTTGCCCATGCTGATGGACCGCAAGGTGGATTTCATCACGGCCATCATGACCAGTCTGTGGGCGGTGCGCGAGAATCCTCTGCCCATGCTGGTGTGGGCCGTCATCATCGGCGCCCTGAGCCTGTTGAGCCAGCTGTTCTGGTTAGTACCGCTGGCAATCGTTTTCCCGCTGCTGGGTCACGCAACCTGGCATGCCTACCGGGACCTAGTCACCCGCCATTGACGGTCCCTGAAGCGGTGGCGCCGGCTGAATCGAAGCGCAGCCGACACCAGGTTTCGCGCGTGAGCGCCACGCTTGCCACGGCGCCCAGCGCGCTCAGCGCCAGCCAAAGGAAAGCGGCTTCATACGCCGCCGCGTCGTACACGCGTACGCCCTCGACCATGGTGCCCTGCCAGTGGTGGTCCAGGATCCAGCCCATGAGGCTTTGCTGGATGGCGGCAAAGCCCAGCACCGCCATGTTGACCACGCCGCCCACCGTGCCCGCCGCGCCCGGGTGATTGACCTCGCGCGAGAAGGCGAAGCCGATGATGAGCCCGCCGGCCGAGAAACCGATGGCCGCAAACAGGAAATAGCGCGCAGCCGCGGACAGCTCGGGCACGAGCAGGAACACAACCCAGCCCAGGGCATGGACGAACGCCGCGCCCAGATAAGGCAGCTTGCGTCTTCCCATCCGGTCGGACAGTGCGCCCAGCAAGGGCCCGCCGATGGCGAAGCCCAGCAGCATGGCGGTGGTGAACCCTGCCGCCTCGCTGCGCGCCATGCCCTGCGCCTGCATGAGGTAGGGCACGCCCCACAGGCCGGCAAACGTCAGCACCGGCGCGGCAATCAGGCCGCCGGCGAAAAACAGCGGCCAGGTGTCGCGCTCGGAAACGACCAATTTCAAGCTGCGCCACGGCGACATGGCGCCGTTGTTGAGCGCTTCGGGATGCGCATGGCTTTCATAGCCGCGCTCGCTGGGGTCGTCGCGCACCCACAGCCACACCGCCGCGGCCAGCAACAGGGTTACGCCCGCACTGATCAGCATGGACATGCGCCAGCCCACGCCCGCCACTGCTTCGGATAGCGGCACGCCGGCGAGGATGCCGCCCAGATTGCCGATAAACAGCGACACGCCGGTCACCGTGGCGAAGCGATTGGCGGGAAACCAGTGGCCGGCGAGCTTCATGCAGGCGACGAAGGCGACCGCGACCGAAGCGCCGATGAGGCCGCGTCCCAGCATGGCCGTCCACATGCTGTCGGCCAGCGCGAACAATGCGATGCCGGCCGCCGTCAGCACCGCCGCGACGGCCGCCACCCGGCGCGGCCCCACCGCATCCGCCAGCAGGCCGCTGGGAATCTGCATGGCGGCATAGGTGTAAAAGTAGACGGCGGACAAGTTGCCGAGCAGCGTCGCTGCGATGCTGAAGTCGCGCATCAGCTCGTCGACCATCACCGCCGGCGCCACGCGCTGGAAGAAGCCGACGAAATACAGGCTGGCGAGCAACCCCCAGGTCAGCCAGGCCAGCGTGACCGGCGGCAGGCCTTTCACGCTCGGCTCACTCGCCACGGTAAATGCAACCGGACTGCTGGGTTTCCTGCACCACGATTTTGCTCAAGCCCGGCACGACGGGCTTGAGTTTCTGCCACAGCCATTGCGCCAGACGCTCGCTCGTCGGGTTTTCCAGGCCGGGAATGTCGTTCAAGTAACGATGGTCGAGCTGTTCTTTCACGGGCTTGAAGGCAGCATCGAGTTCGGCAAAGTCCATCACCCAGCCGGTATTCGCATCGACCGGCCCGCTGATATGGACTTCGATGCGGAAGGAATGCCCGTGCACGCGCGCGCAGGGGTGCGATTCTGGCAGATTGGGCAGGCGGCGTGCCGCTTCGATGTGGTAGATGTTGAAAATTTCCATTTGTCGTTCCGAACCATGCCTGCCAGGAGATGTCTCACGCCAAAGTCGCATCTCCCCGGATGGCTTACACAATATATTGGCTTAACAGCGAGTATCTGTAGAATACCCGACATGCAGCGCTTCATCGCCATCATCATCATGCTCATGGTTCCGCTCCAGACCGCCTGGTCGGCAGCGATGAGCCTGCACGGCCACATGAGCGGGAGTGAATTGGCTGGAATCATGCATGTCCACGAGCATACGCACCAGGATGATGCTCATTCCCATGATGACGTTGCAGCTAGCGCGGATAAAGAATCTTCGCATGAAGACGGACATCATGACCCGCACTGCCATCCGGTGTTCAATTCCGTGCTCGCCGAATCCCGCCTGACCGTGGGCGTCGATCTTACCAACACCGCCATCCCGCAGACGCCCGTGAGTTTTTACTCGCACACTCCACCCTTGTTCGACCGTCCTCCGCTAGCGCGCGCCTGACCGGCGCGCCTGCCTGAGCTTTTCCCGCGGCTTGTACAGCCGCCCACGCCGCGCGCCGGTTTCTTCGTTTTTGTTTTTTTCACGAGGAAAACCATGCGACTCACGCTATTTCTATTCCTGCTCGTGCTGCCACTCTCATTTCCCCTGGCGGCGTGGGCGCAAGCGCCGCTGACCGAGGCCGAGGCCGTCCGCCTGGGCCTGGCGCGCACAGAACTGGCCGACCTGGAGCGCGGCGCGCTCCAGGCCGCCGAAGCCGACGCCATCGCCGCCGGCCAATTGCCCAACCCTGTGCTCAGCTATGGCCGCGAGCGCCTGAATGGCTCCCCCGACACGACCGAACAGACCTGGATGCTGAGCCAGAGCTTCGACGTCTCCGGCCGCCGCGGCCTGCATCGCGAAGCCGCCGATCGCCGCGTGGCGGCGGTATCGGCTGGCAACGCCGGGCGCCGGCTCGATTTTGTCGCCGACATCCGCCGCAGCTTTTACGATGCCTTGTTGCGGCAGGAAACCATCCGCGCCACCGAGACCTGGGTCGAGCGCTTCGCCCGCGTCGAAGGCCTGGTCGCCAAGCTGGCGCGCGCCGGCGAGGCCTCCGGCTACGACCGCCGCCGCCTCGAACGCGAGCGCAAGACGGCAGAGGCCCGGCTTGCAGCCGAACAGGCCGAACAGGCGCGCGTGCTGGCTAGGCTCGGGGCACTCACCGGCCTGAGCCAAGCGCCGGACCTGAAAGGCGAGCTCCTGCCGCCGGCGTTGCCGCCGCTCGACGATGCGCTCGCCCGCCTCGACCAGCGCCCGGACCTGCAGGCCCTGGCCCGCCGCGCCGAGGCCGCGGACCTAGAAGGCCGCGCAGCGAAGCGCGGCGCGATTCCCGAGGTCACGGTCGGCGTCGGCCCCAAGCGGGTGGACAACGGCGTGAGCAATGAAAGCGGCATCGCGCTCTCGCTTGCCGTGCCGCTACCGGTATTCGACCGCCAGCAGGCCGGACAGCAGCGCGCCGCCGCCGAGGCGCTGCAGGCGCGCGCCGAGCACGGCCTCGCCCGCAACCGTGCCGAAGGCGAACTGCGCGGCCTCCATCGCCAGGCCGAGAGCCTGCGCGCCACCGCCGCGGACTACCGCAGCCGCGCACTGGCAGTATCCGCTGAGCTGCTGCGCATCGCCGAAGCCGCCTATCAGGGCGGCGAATCGTCCCTGCTGGAACTGCTCGATGCTTACCGCGGCGCGCTGGAAACGGAAATCACTACCCTCGAACTGGAACAGCGCGCTCGCGAAGCGCGCATCGAATACGACCTCTTGGCCGGGAGCCCCGAATGAACAAGACCCTGATCGCGGCGCTCTGCGCCGCTGCGCTGCTCGCTGCTTGTGGCGACAAGGCCGCAACCTCATCCACTACTGCTGCCGAAGCCGAGGCAGGCCACGCCCACGGTGCCGGCGCCGAGAAGCTCACCCACTTCACCGACCGCACCGAGCTGTTCGTCGAATTCCCGCCGCTGGTGGTCGGCGAGAAGTCGGCCTTCGCTGCCCACCTCACCCATCTGTCTGACTTCAAGGCGGTGACCGCCGGCAAGGTCACCGTGCGCCTAACCGGCGGCGGCCAGCCGGACGAGGTGTTCAGCGTCGACGACGCG
>JAKACL010000031.1 GCA_021821425.1 Pseudomonadota bacterium | reverse complement strand
TCAGCAGGCTGTCGACGAAAAAACGGTAGCCGCGTGGCGTCGGCACCCGGCCGGCCGAGGTGTGCGGGCTGGTGACGAAGCCCATGTCCTCGAGGTCGGCCATGATGTTGCGGATGCTCGCCGGCGACAGATCCAGCCCCGAGTGCTTCGACAGCGTGCGCGAGCCCACGGGTTCGCCTTCGCTGATATAGCGTTCCACCAGGGTTTTCAGCAGGATGCGGGCGCGGTCGTTGAGCATGGGGACATTATAAGGATTCAGGGGCCAGGAATCAGGATTCAGGGAATGAGCGGGGCTGCAGGCCGCGAATCAAAACCCCCTGATCCCTGAATCCTGGCCCCTGACCCCTATATAATCGCCCTACATGCAAACACCTTTCCACACCGTCGGTCTCGTCGGCAAATACGATAATCAGGGCATGGAAGCATCCGTGCGCGCACTGGCGGAGTTTCTGCGCGCGCGCGGCCATGCCGTGGTGCTGGCCAGCCAGACGGCGGAACATTTCGGCATCGAGGAATTCACCAAGCGCAATCTGCGCGAACTGGCGTCCGAGAGCGATGTCGTCGTGGTCCTGGGCGGCGACGGCACCATGCTGTCGATCGCGCGCGAACTGGCGCCGCAGGGCGTGCCGCTGATCGGCATCAACCAGGGACGGCTGGGATTTCTCACCGACGTCACGGTCGACAACATGTTCGATGCCGTCGCCGAAATTCTCAGCGGCCAGTATGTCGCCGAAGAACGCATCCTGCTGAACGGCCAGGTACGCCGGGGAGGCGAGCGCGTGTTCGAAGCCACCGCGTTCAACGACGTGGTGGTGGGCAAGGGCGGCTCGGGCCGCCTGATCGACCTGGAAATCTCCATTAACAGCGAGTTCGTCTACAGCCAGCGCGCGGACGGCCTGGTCGTCACCAGCCCCACCGGCACCACGGCGTATGCGCTGTCTGCAGGCGGGCCCATCGTCCACCCGACGCTGGAAGCCGTTGCGCTGGTGCCGATCTGCCCGCATACGCTGTCGGCCCGCCCCATCGTGGTCAGCAGCCATTCGCGCATCGAACTGCATCTGACCTATGCCGATGACGCGCGCGTTCACTTCGACGGCCAGCATCATTTCGACCTGGTGAGCGGCGACCATGTGTGGATCACCCGCGCCAACCGGCCGATCACCCTGCTGCATCCGCACTCCTACAGTTACTACGACACCCTGCGGCAGAAGCTGCACTGGGGCAAAAAACTCTAAGCTGTTTGTAGAGGCGCCCATGCTGTCGCATTTATCCATTCGAAATTACCTGCTGGTCGAATCGGTCGAGCTCGATTTCGCGCCGGGGCTGACCGTGCTCACCGGCGAAACCGGCGCCGGCAAATCCATCCTGGTCGACGCGCTGGCGCTGGCGCTGGGCGACCGCGCCGAGGGCGGCGTGGTGCGCCAGGGCGCAGCGCGTGCCGAAATCGCCGCCGAATTCGTCATCGACGGCGTGCCTGCGCTTGCGGCCTGGCTCGACGAAGCCGGTTTCGCATCGGACGACGGCACGCTGATCCTGCGCCGCGTGATCGACGCCGGCGGCCGCTCGCGTGCCTTCGTCAATGGCAGCCCCGCACCGCTGGCGCAGTTGAAGGACGCTGCCGAATTCCTGCTCGACATCCATGGCCAGCATGCGCACCACGCGCTGCTGCGTCCGCAGGCCCAGCGCGAGGTGCTCGACGCCTACGCCGGCGCGCAGTCCCTGGCCGCCGCAGTCGGCGCCGGCTGGCATGCCTGGCAGGCCGCGCGCCAGCGCCGCCGCGACGCCGAGGGCCATAGTCAGGCGCGGCAGATCGAACGCGAGGGCCTCACGCAGGCGGTGGAGGAATTGCGCGCGCTGGGCGACGATCTCGCGCGCTGGGACGAGATCCAGACCGAGCATGCGCGGCTTGCACACGTCACCACGCTGCTGGAAGGCAGCCAGGCACTGATCCTGGGTCTGGACGAAGACGAGGGCGCGGTATCGAGTCAGCTCGGCGACATGAGCGCGCGGCTGGCCGCCATGCAGGCGGTGGACGACAGCCTCGGCGAGATCGCCGCGCTGCTGGATGCGGCCAGCGCCGACGTGGCCGAGGCGGTGCACGCGCTGCGCCGCTATGCCGGGCATCTCAGCCTCGACCCCGAGCGGCTTGCCGAGCTCGACCGTCTGCTGGCCGACATGCACAGGCTGGCGCGCAAGCATCGCGTGCAGCCGGACGCGCTGCGCGGCTTGCTGGCGCGGTTCGAGGCGCGGCTCGCCGAACTCGCCGCCAGCGACGACCTCGATGCGTTGCAGGCCAACGAAGCCGCCGCCTGGGCGCGCTATCAGACCGATGCGAAAAAGCTCGGCGCGCAGCGCCGCAAGGCGGCGACGGCGTTGTCGAAACAGGTGACGGCGGCGATGCACGAACTGGCGCTGGCCGGCGGCCATTTCGACATCGTGTTGCAACCCACCCACGAACCGCGTGCGCACGGGCTGGAAGACGTGGGTTTTCTGGTCGCCAGCCATCCCGGTCTGCCGGCAGGTCCGCTCGGCAAGGTGGCCTCGGGCGGCGAGCTGTCGCGCATCAGTCTGGCGATCCAGACCGCGCTGTCGGGCATGGCCGGGGTGCCGACGCTGATCTTCGACGAGGTCGATGTCGGCATCGGCGGCAGCGTCGCCGAGGCGGTCGGGCGACGCCTGGCGAAACTGGGCGAGACCCGGCAGGTGCTGGTGATCACCCATCTGCCGCAGGTGGCCGCGCGCGGCAAGCAGCATCTGCAGGTCAGCAAGCAGGCGAACGGCGGTTTCGTCTCGTCCAACATCGAGCGGCTCGACGCTGCCGCGCGGGTGGAGGAAATCGCCCGCATGCTGGGCGGCATGAAAATCACCGCGACCACGCGGCAGCACGCCGCGGAGATGCTCGCCGGGTGAGGTGCCTGCTGGCCGCCTGGCTGCTGTTCGCAGCCGTCCCGGCCTGGGCGGACACGCTGCAGGGCGTGGTCATCGTCGTCATCGACGGCGATACTGTGCTGTTCAAACCCGATCATTACTCCCCTTCAGCGCGCGCTTTTCTCAAGGTGCGGCTGGCCGGTATCGATGCGCCGGAAGCGGCGCAGCCGCACGGCGATGA
Source organism: Pseudomonadota bacterium (assembly GCA_021821425.1). The sequence goes on along the minus strand of JAKACL010000031.1, from coordinate 12,543 downwards.
AGCGACCCGCGCGCTCAAGGAAATGGCGTTGAAGCAGCGGGCAAGGCTGGAGATCGTCGCCACCGACCCCTACGGCCGCAAGCTGGGACGGCTCAGCGTGGGCACGCTCGCGGTAAACGCGGAACTGGTTCGACGCGGACATGCGTGGTCGGGTTCGCGCGCGAGCGGCGATGCGTTGCCGGCGCTGCAGAACGAGGCGAAGCATGCGCGGCGCGGGCTGTGGCGCGACGCCGCGCCGGTGCCGCCGTGGGCATGGCGGCGCGCGCAGGCCATGCCCGCTTATTGAGGCAGCAGCTGTTTGTCGGCGACTTCGCGCGGCGTGCCGTCCGGCAGCGCCACGTTGCATTCATGGAACACGCGCGCCGTGCAGGTGCGGCAGATTTCGTTGTCGAGCCGCGGATAAATCGCCTGGATGGCCTCGCCCTTGTGGCGAAAGATATGGTCCTCGCCGATCGTGTCGACCTCGCCGCTGCGCCGCAGCATTTCGCACAAGTCCGGCTGCACCCCCACCAGATACAGGCCCCCGCCCAGCCGACGCCGGCGCGTGGCCTCCTTGGCCAGCATCTCGGCGCCAGCCAGGTCGATGATCCCGATTGCGCGCGCCGACACCAGCAGGTGCTTTTTCTGCGGGTCGGCCTCGTCGACGTGGCGGAAATGCTTTTGCACATGCTCGACGGCGCCAAAAAAAATCGAGCCTTCGACGCGCAGTATGGCGAGCTGCGGACAGCCGGGATTGTTATTGTCGAACGGCACAAATTTGCGGCGCGGATTTTCGCGGCCGGCAGCGGACGGAACCAGTTCGCGGATCGACGGCTGCGAGGTGCGGTAGAGGTAAAACAGCAGCGACACCAGGATGCCGAGGAAGATGCCTTTTTCCAGGTCGACCAGGGTGCCGACGAAGGTGAGGATCAGCACGATGCGCTCCTGCTTATGGCGCTTGACGATTTCGCGGATGTGGTGAAAATCGATCAGGCTCCACGCCACGATGAACAGGATCGCCGCCATCGAGGCAATCGGCAGATAGGCGGCAAGCGGCGCGACCAGCAGCACGATCAGCAGCAGGAACACCGCCGACATCGCGGCAGCCAGTGGGGTCTTCGCACCCGACGCGTAATTCACCCCGCTGCGGTTGAACGAGCCGCTGCCGGCATAGCTGGAGAAAAAGCTGCCGGCGATGTTGGACAGGCCCTGGCCGACGAATTCCTGGTTGCTGTCGATGCGCTGGTCCGATTTGACGGCGACCGAGCGGGCGATCGCCACCGCTTCGGTGAGTGCCAGGATCGCAATGATGGTGGCGGGAAACAGGGTTTGCTGGATCGCGGCGAACGAGAAATCCGGCACCGACAGCGGCGGGAACGAGGCCACCAGCGCGCCGACGGTGCGGATGCCTGTCGCGTCGGCGCCGAATTGAAAATTGATCAGCGTGGCCACCACGCTGCCCACCACCATCGCGACAATCATGTAGGGCAGTTTCTTCAGATGGCGGCGGGCAAGCACGCCGGAAACCAGCGTGACCACGCCCACTGTCATTACCCAGGGCTGGATGTCGGGGATGTGCGCGCCGAACTGGATCAGCACTTGGTGGAAATGCGCGCCGCGCGGCATGTCGATCCCGAAGAAATGCTTGATCTGGCTGGCGGCGATCAGGATGGCCGCGCCCGCGGTGAAGCCGGTGATGACGGTGTGCGAGATGAAGTTGACCAGCGTGCCCAGACGCGCCAGGCCCATCGCCAGCTGGATCAGACCGGCCAGCAGCGTGAGCGTGAGCACCAGGCCGATGTACTGCGGACTGCCGGGTTCGGCCAGCGGACTGATCGAGGCGAACACCACGATCGAGATCGCGGTCGTCGGGCCCGAGACCAGATGCCAGCTCGACCCCCACAAGGCCGCGACGATGGCCGGCACCATCGCCGCGTAGAGGCCGTATTCAGGCGGCAGTCCGGCAATGGTGGCAAACGCCACCGCCTGGGGCAGCACGATCAGCGCGCCGGTGAATGCGGCGATGCTGTCGGCCTTGAAGGTTTGCTGCGTTACATTGGGCCACCAGCGCAAAAAGGGCAGCAGTCGATAGAGCCACAGGGGGCAGGCCTTGAGGTCGATCACGGTATCTCCAGAAGCATATTAGGGAATAATACTATAAACCCTTGGTATAAAAGGATTTTTGAGGCCCCAGGCGTTTATCAAACAGGCCGTACCGCTTTATAATCCGGGGCAAGCCCTGCGTCAGACGGGGTCTAACGACAACTCAACCAGAGAGAGTGAGGAAGATGAAAACGACCACGATGACGCTGTGCGCGTCCGTGCTGTTGGCGTTGGCCATGCCTGTTCAGGCGGCGGGCGACCCCAAGGCCGGACAACTCAAAACTTCGATGTGTGCTGGCTGTCATGGCATTCCCGGCTGGCGTACCGCCTACCCCAGCGTATACAGCGTACCCAAGCTGGGCGGCCAGCATGCCGACTATATCGTCGCCGCGCTCAAGGCCTACAAGAGCGGCGAACGCAACCACCCAAGCATGAAGGGCATTGCAGGCAGCCTGTCCGAGCAGGACATGCAAGATCTCGCGGCGTATTACGCGTCGTCCTACAGCGGCCCGGCCAACTAAACGAGGACGACAACATCATGAAAACACCATTGTTCATCCTCGCCGCCGTTGCGCTGGCGATTTCGCTGCCGGTCCATGCCAAGGGCAACTATGAAGCGGGCAAGGCCAAATCGGCAGCCTGCGCGGCCTGCCATGGTGCGGACGGTGTCAGCGCCGTGCCGTCCTTCCCCATGCTGGCCGGACAGCATCGCGATTACCTGTACCACTCGCTCAAGGATTACAAATCGGGCAAGCGCAATAACCCGCTCATGGCCGAGCAGGTGAAAGCCCTGTCCGATGCGGACATGCTGGATCTGGCGATGTATTTTTCGAAGCAGAAGGGGCTGACGCTGAAGTATTGAGCGCTGCGCAGGGCCGAAAAAAACGGGCGTGGCCAAGTGGCCACGCCCGTTCTGTTTATGGGGCCCGGTCGTCAATGTATTGTATCTGGCGCCGCTGCTGGGCGGGATAGGCCTGGTTGCGTCCGGATTCCTTGGCGGCATACAGCGCCTGGTCGGCGCTGCTGACCAGCGCGTCGACGTCGACGGTGCCGGGCTCGCGGGTCGCCACGCCGATACTGACCGTGAGCGATTTGCTGGCATGGCCCAGGGCGATCCGGTTTTCGCTGAGGTTGGCGCGCAGGCGCTCGGCCGAGAGCATCGCGGCCTTGAGGTCGGTGTTGGGGCAGATGACCAGAAATTCCTCACCGCCGATGCGGCAGACGCTGTCCTCGCGCCGTGCCGACGTGCGCAGGTTGGCGGCGGCCTCGCGCAGCACGGTATCGCCCGCGGCATGCCCATAGGTATCGTTGATCTGCTTGAAGTGATCGATGTCGATCACCATGACCGACAGCGGCATGCCTGAACGCGAGGCTGCGCTCCAGGCCTGTTCGAGCTGGTCCATCGCAGAACGGCGGTTAGGCAGCCCGGTCAGCTGGTCGGTCAGCGCAGCGGTGGCCAGGCGCCGGTTGGCCACCGCGAGCTCGGCGGCGATCTGGCGCAGTTGCGCGCGGTCTTTTTCCCACGAGGCCTGCAGCTGGATCATCCGTTGTGCGGCGAGCAGGCGGGTATGCAGACTTCGGGCACTGACGGTCAGCGGTACATAGCCATCGGCGCCTGCTTCATGGGCCAGGGTCAGCTGGTTTTCATCGTTTTCCTGTCCGCTCAGAAGCAGGTGCATGCGGCTGCCGTCATCGGTTGCGCGCAGCGCCTGGCACAGTTCGTAGCCGTCGAGCAGCGGCAGGTCGACGCGCGCGACGATGACGTGCGGGAGCACTTCCATTGCCAGCGCCAGCGCGGCCGTGCCGTTTTCTGCCGGGTAGACCGTGTGCTCGGTGTCCTCGGTCAGCAGTGCCATGGTGTTGCGGCGATGGGTGGCGTTGCCGTCGGCCACCACGATGCGCAGCGGTGCTGTATGGAAATGCACCGCGTTCTCGTCCTGGTGGTGGCCGTGGCAGATTTCGGAAAACGACGGCAGCACGGTGGCCGGAATCTTCAACAGTTCGGACCATTCGCGCCATTGGGTGATGACTTCGTCGATAAAGCCGCCGGCCTGATCCGGCTGAATGTCGAGTTCAACCGCCAGCTTCATCCACTCTTTCAGAAGTTTGGGGCGCATGTCGGCGTTGGCCAGGCCGAGATCGGCCAGCCGGTGCGACAGGCGCAGCATCAGCAGCAGGCTGTTGGCGCGCGAGTCATGAGGGTAGCTCGGGGTTTCGTCGTCTTCGTAGTGTGCGAGCGGTCCGGTAAACACCCTGGGCAGGCCCCAGTCGGCCAGCATCGCGACGCCAAGTTCAATGTGGTCGATTGCCAGTTGCGCGTGTTCATGTTCGATGGCCGGCTGGGCGGGATGGGTATTCTGCGCCGTCAGCGCTGCACTGTATTCCTCGGGATAGACCGTGGCCAGGGCGAGCTTGCCGACCTGGGCGAGCAGGCCGCAGACGAACAACTCGTCCACCGCGGCCACGTGCACCCGCATGCCGAGCGCTTGCATGCCAAGCGCCATCAAGAGCGAATGCGACCAGTATTTCTGGTAGTCGAACGCCTGGCAGGCGCCTTCGCGGTACTGGTCCACCAGTGAAAACCCCAGGGCCAGGTGACGCACCGTGGCCATGCCCTGGCGCACGACGGCTTCCTGGACCGAGACCACCGGACGTGCGATATGCGAAGCGCTGTTGGCCAGCTTGATCAATCGGCCGGACAGGGCCGGATCGGTCTGCACCACCCGTGCAATCTCACCCAGCGTGGCGTTTTCGCGCTGCGAAATCGTCAGGATGGCCAGCGCGACACCGCGAGGCGTGGGCAGCTGGCCACTGAGTTTGAGTTGTTCAAGCTGTTTCATTCATCAACCCGTTCGATGGAGCATAGGCACTGCAGTACGCTGCGTGTTTCACTGCTTTCCGCGCAACCGGGCCCACGGCCAGGTCAGACCAATCGTTGCGACGAACAGGGAAGCACACCACGGGACGGGCGCGGAATGCGCAAAACTGCGTCCTAAGGGTTTATCGACAGGTTTTCGACAAAATGAAGTGCGGATTTCGACAGTTCAGGCGTGGCCGGTCTTGCGATCGAGGCAGCGCAGGTAGGCTGCCGGGTCGTATGCGGTCTGGTCGCGTTGCGCTTGCCAGATCATTTCCCCGAGGCAGTCCATGACGTCATGCTGGGCGTCCATCGCATTGCCATAGCGCTTGAGCAATGCCTGGTAGCGCGCGCGGATGCCCGGCGGCTGGTCGACCGACACCTGTTCGGCGATCGCCAGGTGCATCGAAAGATGCAGGAAGGGGTTGGTCTCGCCGGACTCCGGCAGGTAGTCGCGTTCCCGGTGGCGTTCCGGCTGGTCGAGCAGCGCGTGGTACTCGGGATGCGCCAGCACCGCTTCCAGCGCCGGCTGTTCCGCGCCTGCCAGCGGCTGGCCGGCACGGTATTTTGCCCACACGTCGAAAAAAAACTGGCGGACCTGATCGCGGCTGGGATTGAACATGAGTCGCTAATCGGTTTGGGCGCGCGCAGCGCGGCGTTTGCCCCCTCCACCGTTCGGGGAAGGGTTGGGGATAAACAGCGACTTGCCCGCTTGCGGGCTTAGTCGAACGGTTAGAGGTTCCATCAGAGGGTTCGAGGGCCGCGTTTCCTCTTTCCCTCTTCAGCGGCAGGCCAGGTCTTGCCCTTGAACTCGCACAGGTCGGCAATGATGCACTCGCCGCATTTCGGCTTGCGCGCCTGGCAGACATAGCGTCCGTGCAGGATCAGCCAGTGGTGGGCGTCGACGCGGAACTCGGCGGGAATGGACTTCAGCAACTTCTTCTCCACCTCCAGCACGGTCTTGCCGGGAGCGAGGCCAATCCGGTTGGCCACGCGGAAGATATGCGTGTCGACCGCCATGGTCGGCTGGCCGAAGGCGGTATTGAGGATCACGTTGGCCGTCTTGCGACCCACGCCCGGCAGCGCCTCGAGTGCGGCGCGGTCGGCCGGCACCTGGCTGCCGTGTAGTTCAATGAGCATGCGGCAGGCGGCGATCAGATGCTTCGCCTTGCTCTTGTAGAGGCCGAGGGTGCGGATGAAGTCCGTAAGCCCCGCCTCGCCCAGCGCGAGGATCGCCTCGGGCGTCCTGGCCACCGGAAACAGCCGGCGCGTGGCGAGGTTGACACCCTTGTCGGTGGATTGTGCGGAGAGCACCACCGCCACCAGCAGCTCGAACGGCGTCGTGTATTCGAGTTCGGTGGTGGGATGCGGATTGGCTGCGCGCAGGCGGCTGAAGATTTCGTGGCGCTTGGCTGGATTCATGGTGCGGTCTTGCTCATCGTGCCCGGCTCACTGGTCGGCGAGGCGCTTTTTCAGGGCCTGTTTCTCGGCCTGGCGCTTGGCACCCGGCGTTTTTTCATGTTCGCCGGCCTTGCGGGCAAGCACCAGCGGCACGTAGGGATTGCGCGGCTTAGGCACGCGCCGCTTCAGCGGCGGTTTCATGCCGGCATCGGTGCGGCGGCATGGACGCGGCGTTCGGCGCGCGCCTTGTACCCGTTATTGGCGGCGATCAGCAGGCCCAGTGCGATGAAGGCGCCGGGCGGCAGAATGGCGAGAAGAAAGCCCTGGTAACCGGGCAACACATGGAGGACGAAGGTTTTGGCGGACTCGCCGAACACCAGATCGATGCCGGACAGCAAGGTGCCCTGGCCGGCGAGCTCGCGGATCGCGCCCAGCACGATCAGAACCATCGTGAGTCCCAGCCCCATTGCGATCGCGTCGACCACGCTGTGCAGCGGGCGGTTCTTGGAGGCGAAGGCATCGGCGCGCGCCAGCACGATGCAGTTGGTGGTGATCAGCGGGATGAAAATCCCCAGCACCAGATACAACGGATGCACGAAGGCATTCATCGCCAGGTCGATCACCGTGACCAGCGCGGCGATGATCAGCACGAACACCGGGATGCGGATTTCGTGCGGAACGAAATTGCGGACACCCGACACCGCGCCGCTGGCAGCCGCCATCACGAGCGTCGTCGCCAGCCCCAGCGAAAGCGCATTGACCACGTTGTTGCTGATCGCCAGCAGCGGGCACAGGCCCAGCAACTGGACCAGCCCGGCGTTCTGCTTGATGAGGCCGTTCTGAAACAGACTGCGGAATTCGAGCAGGGTCATCATGATCTTTTCTCCTTCACCGGTTGGGCCCCTTGGGCAGGGGCGACGAATGCCGCGCGGTGCCGCGCAAAATATTCGAGCGCGCTTCTGACCGCCTTGACCACCGCGCGCGGGGTGATCGTCGCGCCTGCACGGGCGTCGAAGGCGCCCCCGTCCTTGGCGACTTTCCAGTCCCGGGGTTGCGGGTCCATCAGCGATTTGCCGACAAACTGCTCGATCCACGGGCTTTTGGCGCGATCGATGTAATCACCCAGCCCCGGGGTCTCGCGGTGGGCGGTGACGCGCACCCCGGTGACCGTTCCGTTGGCATCGATCCCGATCAACAGGGCAATATTGCCACTGTAGCCGTCGGGCGCAACCGCTTCCAGCACCACGCCGCTGAACGCGCCGCTTCGGCGTGCCAGCCACAGCGCGGAGGCTTGGCGCGTGCCGAGCAGCGCATCCGGCGGCACGCTTTGCTGGCTGGCCAGCAGGTCGTTATCGTACAGGGTGGCGGGGAGTACCTGGCTCAGGAGTGCGCGTTTTGCGGCGAGCTGGCCTCGGGTGATGGTCGGCTCGGTGCGGTCATGCGTGAATGCCAGCACGGCGGTGCCGACGACCGCGAATACGAACAGGATGACGCCGGTGCGCAGCGCGTTACGCAGCGCGGCTCGAAGCGGTGGAGTCATGCTGGCGGCACCTTGGTCTTTTTCGTCTCGCCATACACGCGTGGCTGGGTGTACTGGTCGATCAGCGGCACGCAGAGGTTCATCAGCAGGATCGCGAACGCGACGCCGTCCGGATAGCCGCCCCAGGTGCGGATGACGATGGCGAGCAGGCCCGCGCCGAAGCCGAAGACCAGCTTGCCGCGCGGCGTGGTCGCGCCCGACACCGGGTCGGTGGCGATGAAGAAGGCGCCCAGCATCACCGCCGGTGAAAACAGGTGGAACCACGGCGCGCCGAAGCGGCCGGCGTCGAAGAAATGCAGGAAGCCGGCGGCCAGCCAGATGCCTGCGAGAAAAGCCAGCGGCACCTGCCAGCTGATGATGCGCAGCGCCCATAGCAGCAGGCCGCCGAGCAGAAAGGCGCCGGCCAGCCACTCGAAGCCGATGCCGCCGTAGTGCCCAAAGATCGGCTGCGTCATCACCTCGTCCACCGTGTATTGCTGCAACAGCCCGGTGCGCAGCGCGTCCAGCGGGGTGGCCATGGTCACCGCGTCGAGCGTGGCTTTCGGCATACTGCCGCTGAAAATCACGCTCGCGCTTTGCGCCAGCGTGAGCGGGGCGTCGGTGAGCGAGAGCGGACCCGGCCACTGCGTCATTTGCACCGGGAAGGAGACGATCAGCACCGCATAGCCGACCATCGCCGGGTTGAAGATGTTCTGCCCCAGTCCGCCGTATAGATGCTTGGCGACGACGATCGCGAATAGCGTACCGGTGACGATCAGCCACCAGGGCGCCAGCGCCGGCAGCGACAGCGCCAGCAGCCAGGCGGTAACGATGGCGGACAGGTCGGTGAGAAAGGGTTGGGCCGGATAGCCGCGCACTTTCAGCATCGCCGCTTCGGCCGCCAGGGCGGTCGCGGTGGCAAGCGTCAGCGTGATCAGGATGCCCGGTCCGAACAGCCACACGTAGACCGCGATGCCGGGGAGCAGGGCCATCAGCACCCAGGCCATGACCTGGGTGACGCTGCTGCGATCGATAATGAAAGGGGAGGCCATCAGGATTTGTTCTCGTCGGTTTCCAGCGGCTGGCGCGCCAGTTCGCGGATTTTAGCCCGGCGTGCCTCGATTTCCTCGATCTCGCGCTGGGCCGCGGGCGGCAGCTGGTCGACGTTCTTCGGCGCGACCTCGGCCTTTTTCGCCTGCGCGCGGGCCAGCGCGGCGGCGATCAGCGCCTTCTTGGCATCGGTCTCGCTTTGGACTGCGCCTTGGGCCGCGGGTGCGGCTGCGAGCTCCGCACGTTTGGCCTGCGCCTTGGCGGCAAGTTTCTCGGCCTTTTCCTTCTTTTCGCGTTCGAGCCGGAACTGGCGGAAGTCGTGGCGTTCGCGCGCCAGGTCGGCGGCGCGCTTTTCCTTTTCGCGCGCCCAGATTTCGCTCTTGGCGTAGCGATAGAAATCGACCAGCGGAATATGGCTCGGGCAGACATAGCTGCAGCAGCCGCATTCGATGCAGTCGAACAGATGGTATTCCTGCGCGCGGCCGAAGTCGCCCGCCTTGGCAAACCGAAACAGTTCCTGCGGCTGCAGTTCGGCCGGGCAGGCGTCGGCGCAACGGGTGCAGCGGATGCATGGAAGCGCCTTCGGCAGCGGCGGGAACAGTTCCTTCGATTTCACCAGGATGCAGTTGGTGGCCTTGACCACCGGCACCTCCAGGTTGGGCATCGGCATACCCATCATCGGTCCGCCCATCAGCACGCCGGTGGTGCCGTCGCGATCGCCCGCCACGTCGACCAGCACCTGCATCGGCGTGCCGATCAGCGCCTCGACATTCTGCGGACGCAGCACGTGGCCGGTGACGGTGAGCAGCCGCGAAATCAGCGGCTCGCCGCGGTGCACCGCGCGCGCCAGCGCGTAGGCGGTGCCGACATTGAAAACCTGGATGCCGATGTCGGTGGACAGCCTGCCGGAGGGCACCTGCTTGCCGGTCAGCGTCTCGATCAACTGCTTGGCGCCGCCGGCGGGATAAATCGTCGGCACCGCAATCACCTCGACCGCGAACTGCATTTCAGCGGCGGCAGCGCGCATCGCGGCGATCGCCTCGGGCTTGTTGTCTTCGATGCCGACCAGGATCTCGGTGCTGCCGAGCAGGTGCCGCATCACCGCCACGCCCTGCAGGATGGCATCGGCCTGCGTGCGCATCAGCACGTCGTCGCAGGTGATCCACGGTTCGCATTCGCCGCCGTTGAGAATCAGCGTGGGACAGTCGTGGCGTGCACCGGGATCGAGCTTGACCGCGCTCGGAAACACCGCGCCGCCCAGACCGGTCAGGCCCAGGTCGCGCAAGCGCATCCGCAGTTCGGACGGCTCCAGCGCGCGGTAGTCGAGCGGCGTGCGGGCGATCCATTCGTCGAGGCCGTCGGTCTCGATCGTGATGCAATCGTCCGGCAGACCCGACGCGTGCGGCACGAGGGCCGGGCCGATGGCCGTGACGGTGCCCGAGCTCGACGCATGGACCGCGGCGGAAATATAGCCGTCCGCCGCGCCGATCAGCTGGCCTTTCAGCACGCGCTCGCCCACGCTGACCACCGGCTTGGCCGGGTTGCCGATGTGCTGGCGCAGCGGAATGACCAGTTTTCGGGGCAGGGGCGCGGCGTGAACCGGTCGCGTGTTCGATTCGGCCTTGTGGCTCGGCGGATGCACACCGCCCTTGAAGGTGTGGAGGGTTCGGCTCATGGCACCTCTTTGAGCATGACGACCGGATGCTTCCATTTCCAGTGCGGCAGGTCTTCGACGATCGGCACCATGCTGATGCAGTCGACCGGGCACGGCGGCAGGCACAGCTCGCAGCCGGTGCATTCGGCGGCGATGATGGTGTGCATCTGCTTGGCGGCGCCGGCAATCGCGTCGACCGGACAGGCCTGGATGCACAGGGTGCAGCCGATGCAGGTGTTCTCGTCGATGAAGGCGACCGATTTCGGCTTGGGCGTGCCATGGGTCTCGTCGAGCGGCTTGGGTTCCACGCCCAGCAGTTCGGCCAGCTTCTTTACCCCGTCCTCGCCGCCCGGCGGGCACTGGTTGATGTCGGCCTCGCCCTTGGCGATCGCCTCGGCATAGGGCCGGCAGCCGGGAAAGCCGCACTGCCCGCATTGCGTCTGCGGCAGGATGGCGTCGATCTTTTCCGCCAGCGGGTTGCCCTCCACCTTGAAGCGGATCGCCGACCAGCCGAGCACCAGGCCGATCACCACCGCGATGGCGACCATCACCCAGATTGCGGTCAGCATTATTTGACCAGACCCGAGAAGCCCATGAAGGCGAGCGACATCAGGCCGGCGGTAATCATTGCGATGCTGGTGCCCTTGAACGGCGCCGGCACGTCACAGGTGTCCAGCCGCTCGCGGATGCCGGCGAAGAGCACCAGCACCAGCGTGAAGCCGAGCGCGCCGCCGGCGCCGAAGAACAGAGACTCGACAAAATTGTGGTTCTCCTGCACGTTGAGCAGCGGAATCCCCAGCACCGCGCAATTGGTGGTGATGAGCGGCAGGTAGATGCCCAGCACCTGATACAGCAGCGGGCTGGTCTTGTGGATGAACATCTCGGTGAACTGCACGATGCCGGCGATCACCACGATGAACGATAGCGTGCGCAGGTAAAAGAGCTCGGTGCCGAGCAGGTATTCGTTGATCAGATAGCTTGCGCCGGACGCCAGCGTCAGCACGAAGGCCGTCGCCAGGCCCATGCCGATGGCCGCTTCCAGTTTTCTCGACACCCCCATGAACGGGCACAGGCCGAGAATCTTGGCCATCACGATGTTGTTGACGAACACCGTGGAAATGAGGATGAGGAGGTAGGTTTCCAAAATGGGCTGATCCGGCGCAATGCCGCATTATCCGTCGCGGAGGGCGGGGGATTCAAGCGTGCGATTGCCGATTGTACGGAAGGGTGCGCAAAGCGGGCGCAGTTGAGGTGATGTTGCGGGCTGCAGCCAGACGCGGCTCGACCCGCCCGAGAACGTGCCTCGGGCGGGTCGAGCCGCGTCTATTCTGAGGCAGGCCTTCCGGCCGCCGCTTAGAGTTTGTACGGTTGCGGCGCGCCGACGATGAGCGGTGCGGGAACCCGCTTCCCGCCCCTGAGCAGCTTGACGGCAAACAGCGCCAGGAACAGCACGCCAACCGAGAACACGACGTCGCCCGGTACCCGCAACCAGACAAGGGTTTCCATCAGCGTCGAGTGAACCACTTCCGGCGACCGCGCAAACCAGACGCCGCGGGTGATGCTGGCCCACGCCTGGTAGATGCCGGCCGGCACCAGCGACATGAACACCATCATGGCCAGGCCGATGTTGAGCAACCAGAACATCGGGCTCAACAGCTTGTCCGACCAGGCAAGGCGGTCGCTCAAGCCGCGCAGGCAGAACAGCAGCAAGCCGATCCCCAGCATCCCATACACGCCGAACAGGGCGGCGTGGCCGTGCGCAGCCGTCATGTTCATGCCCTGCATGTAGTACAGCGCGATCGGCGTGTTGATGGAAAAGCCCAGCAATCCGGCGCCGACCACGTTCCAGAAGCCCACCGCGATAAAGCACAGGATGGCCCACTTGTAGGACTGCACCCAGGGTGCCGATTGCGAACGCTTGTAGTTGCGATAGGCTTCGGTGCCGATCATGGCCAGCGGGACCACTTCCAGTGCAGAGAA
>JAKACL010000250.1 GCA_021821425.1 Pseudomonadota bacterium | reverse complement strand
CGCTGCCGGATTTCTCGATGCGGGTGCGGAACTTGTCGCGCTCGGGCGTGGAGTAGACGCCATCGATCACCTTGCCAAGCGTGCGGCGCAGGATGTCCTGCGGAATCTTGGCGCGGTTTTCCGCCCAGTCGGTTTCCAGCACGCCGGTTTCCTTGGATTCCAGGTTGATGATGAAGCCGAGTTCCTGCCAGAAGTCCTTGATGACCGGCCACACCTGCTCGGGCGTTGCCGACACCACCAGCCAGCGCTGGCTGCCGGAACGTTCGATGCGGGCCTTCTCCTGCTCGGGCAGCAGGGTGGCGTCGGCCGCCGGCTTTTCCTTGCGCTCCTTGGAGTAGGCAGAGTACGTCGCCGAACCGGAACCGGTCGCATCGGGAACGCTGTAGCGGTTGTCACCGCTGGGCGCGGTGAGGTCGGGCGGCACTTCCAGCGAGGGCGCCTTGCCGGCGGATTTGTAATCGATTTTCTTCGGTTCCAGCAGTTCGCAGCCGCCCAGCGCCAGCGCGGCAATCGTCATGGAAACCACTAAACGCATGTTAAAACGCATCATCATCCTCACAGAACGCCAGCCTGCTTCATTACAGCGCGCAGGGTTTCATGGTGGGCTGCCGACAGCGGGGACAGCGGCAGCCTCAGGCCATGTTCGATTTTGCCCATTTCGGCCAGCGCCCATTTCACGGGAATCGGGTTGGCCTCGACGAACAGTTTGGTATGCAGCCCGAACAATTGCAGGTTGATTTCTCGCGCACGCTGCAAGTTCCCGGCAAAAGCCGCTTCGCACATCTCGTGCATCAGTTTCGGGGCGACGTTGGTCGTCACCGAAATCACGCCATGGCCGCCCAGCAGCATGAAGGCCAGGCCGCTGGCGTCGTCGCCGCTGTAGAGCGCGAAGTCATTGGGTGCACGGCGCATGAGGTCGGTGCCGCGCTCGATGCTGCCGGTGGCGTCCTTGATGCCGACGATGTTGGAAATCTCGGCAAGGCGCAGCACGGTGTCGTTGGCCAGGTCGGCGACGGTGCGCCCCGGCACGTTGTAGAGAATGACCGGAATGTCCACGCCCTCGGCGATGGCCTTGAAATGGCGATACAGGCCTTCCTGCGTGGGCTTGTTGTAGTAGGGCACGACGGACAGCACGGCGTCGGCGCCGGCGGCCTTGGCGCAATGCGTGAGTTCGATGGCTTCGCGCGTGGAATTGCCGCCGGTGCCGGCGATGACCGGGATGCGCCCGGCGATCTGTTCCACGGCCACGCGGATGAGTTCGCAATGCTCGTCGTAGTCCACCGTGGGCGACTCGCCCGTGGTGCCGACCACCACGATGCCGTCGGTGCCCTGTTCGACATGCCAGTCGAGCAACTTGCGCAGGCTGGGTAAATCCAGGCTGCCGTCTTCATGCATGGGGGTGACGATCGCCACCAGACTGCCCTTGATCATCGATGCTTAGGCCGAAATAAAAGCAGTCATTTTAAACTATTCAAGGCATTAACTGTGGCATGAGCCGGACAAACAGGCCGGTGAGGCCGGATACCAGCAAGGGCACGGCCATGGCCAGACCGCCGAGCAGCGCGAACACGCCCATGGTCAGGCCGACCGAGAAGCTGTCCACGCCGGGCAGGGTGCGGCTCATGACGGCGAAGGCGAAATGCGCCAGCAGCACCAGCACCAGCAAGGGCAGGCTCAGTTGCAGCGCAGCCGCCAGCAGCGTGCCGCCCGCCTCGACCAGTTCCCTTGCCGAGACGGCATCCGGCAAGGCCGCGGCCGGCACGGCGGCGAAGCTTGCGTCGATGGCCTGCACCACGAGCAGATGGCCGTTGGCGGAAAAGAAGGCCAGCAGCGCCAGCCACCAGGCCAGCGCCTGCAGCACGGGATCCAGCCCGCCCTTCTGCTCGGGCGCCAGCTGGCTCAGGCCGTGGCTGGCGGTGAGCCCGAGCAGGGGCAGCGCGGTTTCCGCCACCGCCACCAAAAGGCGGGCGGCGAAGCCCAACGCGGCGCCGGTGAGGAAGGCCAGCGCCAGCGCGATCAGGCCGGCCGAGGTCAAGGGATCGATTTGCGCAGGCGCGAGGCCGGGCACCCATACCCAGGCCAGCGCCCCCGCCACGAACAGGCGCAGGCTCCAGGGCAGGCGGCCCATGAGCGGGTCGACCGCGGCCCAGCCGAGCAGGCGCGCGGACACGAACAGCCAGCTCTGGAACAGGGATTGGGTCAGCAAAATGTCCATCGTCTATCGCGCCATCGCGTCCAGATGCAATTGCCTGTCCTGGCGGCCGTTCATTGCATGTCCAGCATCTGCTCGCGCACCAGTGCGCCGAACGCGTCGGCCGACAAGGGCTTGCTGAAATAATAGCCCTGCATCGCATCGCACTGCTGATCCCGCAGGAAGGACAGCTGCTCTTCCGTTTCCACGCCCTCGGCCACGACCAGCAGCCCGAGGCTGTGGGCCAGGCTGACGATGCCGGAAATGATCAGCCTGTCGTCGGTATCGTCGGGAATGTCCTGTATGAACGAGCGGTCGATCTTGAGGGTATTCAGCTTGAAGCGCTTGAGATAGCTCAGCGACGAGTAGCCGGTGCCGAAGTCGTCGATCGACAGCCTGACGCCGACCCGGTCGAGCGCGTCGATGATGTCCACCGCCATATCCGGGTTCTGCATGACCACGCTTTCGGTCAGTTCCAGCTCGAGGCAATACGCGTCGAGCCTGGTTTCCTCCAGCACGGCGGCGACCGTCTCCGCCAGGTCGGCCTTGAACTGGCGCGCGGAAAGGTTGACCGACAAGCGCAGCGGCAGCATGCCGGCATCCTGCCACGCGCGCGCCTGGGCGCAGGCGGTGTGCAATACCCACTTGCCGATCGGCACGATCAAACCCGTTTCCTCGGCGATGGGAATGAAGTCGGCCGGCGGCACCAGGCCGAGTTCGGGATGCTGCCAGCGCAGCAGCGCTTCCATTCCGTAGATCTGCCCGCCCAAGACATCGACGATGGGCTGGTAATGCAGCACGAGCTCGCTGCGCTCGATGGCGCCGCGCAACTGGTTTTCCATGGTCAGCCGCTTCAACACCTGGACCTGCATTTCCGCCGAGTAGTACTGGTAATTGTTGCGGCCCAGGTCCTTGGCGCGATACATGGCGGTGTCGGCATTCTTCAGCAGGCCCACGTCCGTCTTGTCGTCTTCC
>JAKACL010000030.1 GCA_021821425.1 Pseudomonadota bacterium | reverse complement strand
AATAGGGACGGTTCTTGGAGCCGCCACGGGAAAGACGAATGACTACCATGGTCTCAATCCAGTTTGGAAATCGGAAAACCGCGAATTCTATGCCGAAAATGGGTTGTTTGACAAGGACTTGGGCGGGCTGACTTACTTCATCCCCGGCAGCATGCCCTTCATGCCGCGCATCATCTTGCCCAGGCCGCCCTTGCCCATCATTTTCATCATTTTCTGGGCCTGCTCGAACTGGTTGAGCATGCGGTTCACCTCCTGGACCTGGACCCCTGCGCCGGCGGCGATGCGGCGCTTTCTGGAGGCCTTGAGGAGTTCGGGATGGCGGCGCTCCTCGGGGGTCATGGAGTTGATGATGCCCTCGACGCGGTTGATGGCCTTGTCTTCCTGCCCCGTCATCTGGGGCATCTGGCCCATGCCCGGCAGCTTGTCCATGAGGGCCGTGAGGCCGCCCATTTTGCGCATCTGGGTGATCTGCGACTTGAAGTCCTCGAGGTCGAAGTTCTTGCCCTTCTTGACCTTTTCCGCCAGCTTCTTGGCCTCGGCCATGTCCACCGAGGTTTGCGCCTGCTCGATCAGGGACATCACGTCGCCCATGCCGAGGATGCGCGAGGCCATGCGCTCGGGGTGAAAGGCTTCGAGGCCGTCGGGTTTCTCGCCCACCCCCACGAACTTGATGGGCTTGCCGGTGATGTGGCGCACCGACAGCGCCGCGCCGCCGCGGGCGTCGCCGTCCAGCTTGGTGAGGATGATGCCGGTGAGCGGCAACGCCTCGTTGAAGGCCTTGGCGGTGTTGACGGCGTCCTGGCCCTGCATGGCGTCGACCACGAACAGGGTTTCGATGGGCTTGACGGCAGCGTGCAGGGCCTGGATCTCGGCCATCATGGCTGCGTCGATGGCGAGGCGGCCGGCGGTGTCGACGATCAGCACGTCGTAGAACTGCTTGCGCGCGTGTTCCTGCGCGGCCTTGGCGATGGCGACCGGGTCGTTGTCGGAGACTTCGAAGAAATCCACTTCCAGCTGTTTGCCGAGCTGCCGCAACTGGTCGATGGCAGCAGGGCGGTAGACGTCGCAGGAGGCGAGCAGGACCTTTTTCTTGCGCGATTTCAGGAGGCGCGCAAGCTTGCCGCTGCTGGTGGTCTTGCCCGAACCCTGCAGGCCGGCCATGAGAATGACCGCGGGCGGCTGGGCGGCGAGATTGAGGTCGGCGGCCTCCCCGCCCATGAGCTTGGCGAGTTCGTCGTGGACGATGCCGATCAGGGCCTGGCCCGGGGTCAGGCTTTGCAGCACCTCGGCGCCCATGGCCTTGCCTTTGACGTCTTCGGTGAATTGCTTGACCACGGGCAGGGCGACGTCGGCCTCCAAGAGCGCCATGCGCACCTGGCGCAGGGTGTCCTGGATGTTGGCTTCGGTGATGCGGGCCTGGCCGCGCAGGGTCTTGACGATGCCGCCGAGGCGGCCTGAGAGGTTCTCAAACATGGCGTTCCTTGTTGCCACGCCGTGAGGCATGGATAATCCGAATCTCAAGGAGACTATTCTACCAATGCCGGTTTTCGCACTTTCATCCTTTTTGGTCGCGGGCTTGTATGCGCTTTCCGCCTGGCAGTTCCTGCGGCACGCCGCCCAAGCGCGCAGCCCGCTGTGGGTCTCGGTTTTGCTGCTGGCCGGCATTGTGATTCATGCCGCACTCCTTGGGGTGAGCGTGTTCCAGCCGGATGCCGTGCATCTCGGCTTCTCCAATGCGGTGTCCCTGATCGCCTGGCTTTCCGTGTCGGTTTATGCATTGACTGCGCTGAGGGTGCCGCTGCCCGGCATCCAGGGCTGGGTTGCCGCCGCTGCTGCCATCGGCGTGCTGTTCCCGCTCGCCTTGCCGGATGAGCGTGCCGTGCCTTTCTCGCACACCTTCGGTTTTCGCCTGCACCTTGTTTTGTCGCTGCTGGCCTACTGCCTGCTGTTCATTGCCGCCTTGCAGGCCGTGCTGATGTCGGCTTTCGAAAAAAGGCTGCATCAGGGAGCTGCTGCCGCCAGCATGCCTGGCATGCCGCCCTTGCTGACCCTTGAGTCGGTTCTGTTCAAACTGATCTGGGCGGGCTTTATCCTGTTGACCCTGGCCCTGGGGAGCGGAATCCTGTTTTCCGAGGAAATCTTCGGCAAGGCCATGAGCCTGAGCCACAAGACCTTCTTCGCGCTGCTCTCCTGGCTGGTTTTCGGTGCCCTGCTGGCTGGACGGGCGATCTGGGGCTGGCGCGGACGGCTGGCCGTGCGCTGGACCATCACCGGCTTCGTGATGCTGCTGCTGGCCTATGTGGGCAGCAAGTTCGTGCTGGAAGTGCTGCTGCAGCGTTGACCCGTCCTAACGACTGAAATCAGGGCACTCTCCTTTTGGACTCGATCCCGACAGGCACGCTATTTAGCATTCTGGCAGTTCTGCTGCTGGTGTCGGCCTTTTTCTCGGCCAGCGAAACGGCCATGATGGCGATCAACCGCTATCGCCTAAAGCACAAGGCGGAGCAGGGGCATAAGGGAGCGCGGCGTACCCTGGTCTTGCTGGGCCAGACCGACAAGCTGCTGGGCGTGGTTTTGCTGGGCAACAACCTGGTCAATGCGGCTTCCGGCATGATATCCGCCATTCTTACCATCAGGCTTTTCGGGCAGGGGGAGGTCGCGCTTTCCGTGGCGACGCTGATCCTGACTTTTCTGATTCTGGTGTTCAGCGAAGTGACCCCCAAGGTCATCGGCGCGTCTTATTCAGAGCAAATCGCCTATCCGGCAAGCCTCGTGCTGGCTCCGCTGCTCAAGTTGGCCTATCCTGCAGTGTGGTTCGTCAACCTGTTTGTGCAGGGATTGCTCAAGATTCTGCGCATCAAACCCAGGCAGGAAGAGAGCGGCAACATGCTCGGCCTCGAGGAATTGCGCACCGTGGTGCTGGAATCCGCCAAGCTGCTGCCTAAGGAGCATCGGCGTATTCTGCTCAACCTGCTGGGACTGGAAAGCATCACGGTCGACGACGTCATGACGCCGCGCAGCCAGATAGAGGCAATCGATCTTGCGGACGAGCCCGAACGGATCAGCCAGCAGATCGCCACCAGCCACCACACGCGCCTGCTTGTCTACGAGAATTCGCTGGATCGCATAGTCGGCATTTTGCACGTGCGCCGCGTGCTGCATGCGCTGGCAAGCGGTGAATTCACCCCCGATGCGCTGCGCGAGGTGCTGCAGGAACCCTACTTTGTTCCTGCCGGCACCCCCTTGTTCAAGCAATTGCGCCAGTTCCAGGAAAACCAGAAGCGTCTTGCCCTGGTGGTGGACGAATATGGCGAATTGCAGGGACTGGTCACCATGGAAGACCTGCTGGAGGAAATGGTCGGCGAATTCACCACCCAGGCACCGGCGCAGACCGGCTGGCTGCGGCAGATGGAGGACGGCAGCTGGCTGGTCGAAGGCTCCGCGCTGGTGAGGCACATCAACCGCAAACTGGGTCTGGATTTCCCCCTGGACGGGCCCAAAACCCTCAACGGGCTGCTGCTCGAGCACCTGGAAGACATCCCTGAGGCGGGTGTCAGTGTCAAAATAGGCGACACGCCCATAGAAATCGTGCAAACCCAGGATCGGGCAGTGAAAGTTGCCCGAATTGAGGCGGTATCGGCGGGGCAGGCGAAAGCCGCCGGGGCTTAAGGCTTAACTTTTGCCGACTTGAGCCGATAACAGGCTGTCTATACATTTAACAATCATGGCTGCGGTTACCAATTCTACCCATTCTCCCCTCACCGGCCTCGCCAGAACCTTGGTGTCACAAGGGTTGCTGAGCGAGCCGGATGCGGAAAGCATCTGGAGCAAGGCGGCGAGCAGCGGCGACAGCTTTGTCACCGAACTGCTGAAGGGGCGCAAGTACAAGGCGATCCAGATTGCGGAATTTGCCGCCAGCGCCTTTGGTTATCCGCTGTTCGATCTGAGTGCGGTCGACCCCGAGTCGCTGCCGCAGAACGTGCTGGATTCAAAATTGGCACAAAAGCGCCGCATGGTGGCGCTGTACAAGCGCGGCAACAAGCTTTTTGTCGGGACTTCCGACCCCACCAACCTGCAGGCGCTGGACGAAATCAAGTTCCAGACGGGCCTGACCATCGAGCCGGTGGTGGTCGAGGACGACAAGCTGGGCAAGCTGGTCGAGAAAGTGGCCGAGGCCGCGGACAACACCATGGCGGTGCTGCAGGCCGAGGACCTCAATCTCGAGTTTGCCGATGAAGATGCGGCCGAATCGGCCGAGGGTACCGGCGGCATCGAGATCGACGATGCTCCGGTCGTCCGCTATTTGCAAAAAATCATGCTGGATGCCATCAATACCGGGGCCTCCGACATTCACCTCGAACCATACGAAAAGTTCTACCGCATCCGCTATCGTCGCGACGGCATACTTTACGAGGTCGCCCAGCCACCGCTTGCGATCAAGGAGAAAATCGCTTCGCGCATCAAGGTCATCTCCAGGCTGGACATTTCGGAAAAACGCATTCCCCAGGATGGTCGCGTGAAGATGGTGCTGACCAAGAACCGCGCCATCGATTTCCGTGTCAGCACGTTGCCCACGCTGTTCGGCGAGAAGATCGTCATGCGTATTCTCGATCCGACCAGTGCACAGCTGGGCATCGACGCGCTCGGCTACGAGCCTTGGCAGAAGGAGATTCTGCTCAATGCGGTGCAGCGTCCTTACGGCATGGTGCTGGTGACCGGCCCGACCGGTTCCGGCAAGACGGTTTCGCTGTATACCTGCCTCAACATCCTGAACCAACCCGGCGTCAACATTTCCACGGCGGAAGACCCGGCGGAAATCCAGCTGCCGGGCATCAACCAGGTCAATGTCAACGACAAGGCGGGTCTGACTTTTGCGGCTGCACTGAAATCCTTCCTGCGCCAGGATCCGGATGTGATCATGGTGGGCGAAATTCGTGACCTGGAAACCGCAGACATCGCCATCAAGGCTGCGCAAACCGGCCACATGGTGCTGTCCACCCTGCACACCAACGATGCGCCGGGTACTTTGACCCGCCTCTTGAATATGGGGGTGGCGCCATTCAACGTCGCTTCATCGGTGATCTGCATTACCGCGCAGCGCTTGGCGCGGAAACTCTGCTCCTGCAAGAAACCCACAGACATTCCCAAAGAAGCCTTGCTGCGAGCCGGTTTCAGGGAAGAGGAACTGGATGGCAGCTGGCAGCCATATCAGCCAGGCGGTTGTGAGATCTGCCAGGGCTCTGGCTACAAGGGGCGGACCGGTATTTACCAAGTCATGCCCATCACCGAAGAAATGCAGCGCATTATTCTGAAGAACGGTTCGGCCATGGATATTGCCGAACAGGCGCGGCGCGAGGGGGTAAAGGACTTGCGTCAGGCCGGCCTGTTAAAGGTCAAGAGCGGTGCCACTTCGCTGGAAGAAGTGGAAGCCGTCACCAACATGTGATGTAAACGAAAAACTGGGGGACAAACATGGCAGTTGCAGCGACCAAGAATGCCACTTTTACCTGGGAGGGCAAGGACAAGACTGGCAAGAAAATGAGCGGGTCGATGCTGGCTGCCGGCGAGGCGCAGGTGTCTGCGCAATTGCGCAGACAGGGCCTCAGCGACATCAAGGTGAAAAAGCAGAGCAAGCTGTTTGCCAAGGCGGGCTCGATCAAGGAAAAGGACATCACCCTGTTCACCCGCCAGTTGGCGGTGATGATGAAGGCGGGCGTGCCCCTGCTGCAGTCGTTCGACATCGTTGGCCGCGGGGCCGCTAACCCGGCGGTGCAGAACCTCCTGGCGGAGGTGAAATCGGACATCGAAAGAGGCAACAGTCTGTCTCAGGCTTTCTCCAAGCACCCCAGGCATTTCGATGCGCTTTTCGTCAACCTCGTTGAGGCGGGCGAACAGGCCGGTATCCTGGAAGACGTGCTGGACCGGCTGGCAACCTACAAGGAAAAGATTCTCGCCATCAAGGGCAAGATCAAGTCTGCCCTGTTCTATCCGGCGGCGGTGATCGTGGTGGCATTCATCGTCACGGCCGCCATCATGATTTTCGTGATTCCGGCATTCAAGGAACTGTTCTCCGGCTTTGGCGCGGACTTGCCGGCGCCGACCTTGCTGGTCATGAAGATGTCGGATTTCTTCGTGGCGTACTGGTACCTCATTTTCGGCGGGATCGGCGCTGCCATTTACGGTTTTTTGCGTCTATGGAAGAGTTCCAAGCAGGTGCAGCGCTTCATGGATAAGCTCATGCTGCGCTTGCCGATATTCGGTTCGGTGATCGAAAAGGCCACCATCGCGCGCTGGACCCGTACCTTGTCCACCATGTTTGCGGCCGGCGTGCCGCTGGTGGATGCCCTGGACTCCGTTGGCGGCGCGGCCGGCAACCAGCTTTTTGTCGAAGCCACGGAAAAGATTCGCGCAGAGGTGGCGACCGGCACTTCGCTCACTGTTGCCATGCAGGGGACTGGCCGTTTCCCCAACATGGTGCTGCAGATGAGTTCGATCGGCGAAGAGTCGGGTGCGCTCGATTCCATGCTGGGCAAGGTGGCGGATTTTTACGAGCGTGAAGTGGACGATGCTGTGGACGCCATCGCCAGCCTGATCGAACCCATGATCATGGTGGTGCTGGGCGGCCTGATCGGCGGCCTGGTGATCGCCATGTACCTGCCAATCTTCAAGATGGGCTCGGTGATTGGTGGCGAATGATAGGCTGGACTAGCACCGAACCAGCCCTGTTTTCAGGGCTGGTTTTTTTATTGGGCCTGGCAGTCGGCAGTTTTCTCAATGTGGTCATCCATCGCCTGCCGCGCATGCTGGAGGCGGACTGGCGCAGCCAGTGCGCGGAGCTGCGGGGCGAAACCGTGGAGGTTTGCCCGGCCTACACCCTTTCGACGCCGCGTTCTTCCTGCCCTTCATGCGGCCACCGGATCACTGCACTGGAGAACATTCCGGTCATTTCCTGGCTGTGGCTGCGCGGGCGCTGCTCTGCCTGCGGCGTGCCCATCAGCGCACGCTATCCCCTGGTTGAGCTGTTGTCCGCCCTGCTTTCGCTGGCGGTCGCCTGGAAGTTCGGTTTCGGGCTGGCCACCCTCGGCGGGCTTTTCCTGGTTTGGGCGCTGATTGCGCTGGCGTTCATCGACCTTGATACCACGCTGCTGCCGGATGACCTCACTTTGCCGCTCTTGTGGGGCGGCCTCCTGATCAACCTGTTCGGTGTGTTTGCCAGCTTGCAGTCGGCCGTGATTGGCGCCATGGCGGGCTATATCTCGCTGTGGAGCATCTATTGGCTGTTCAAGCTCGCCACCGGCAAGGAGGGCATGGGCTATGGCGACTTCAAGCTGCTTGCAGCAATCGGCGCCTGGCTGGGATGGCAGTTGCTGCCGGTGGTCATCCTGCTCTCTTCCCTGGTTGGCGCCATCGTGGGCATCTCCATGATCGTTCTCGTCAAGCATGATCGCCGGGTTCCCATTCCTTTCGGCCCCTATCTCGCTGGCGGCGGTGTGGCCGCGCTGTTTTTCGGCGCCGAGCTGACACAGGCCTATCTGCGCAGCCTGTGATGCTGAGGGTGGGCATGACCGGAGGGCTGGGGGCCGGCAAGACCACGGTAAGCCAACTCTTTGTCCGCCTGCGGGTGCCGGTCATTGACACCGACGAAATCTCACGCGAACTCACGGTCTGTGGTGGCGCGGCGCTGCCGGCGATAAGGGCATGCTTTGGTGAAACCGTGTTCAATGCCGACGGCAGCCTCGACCGTGCCGCCTTGCGGGCGCTGATCCTGGCGGATGGCGGCGCCAGGCATCGGCTGGAGGAGATCCTTCACCCGCTTATTCGGGCCCAGGTCGAGCGCAGGCTGGGGATGACGCACGCGCCTTATGCCTTGGTCGTCGTTCCGTTGCTGGTGGAAACGGGCGCGTACGATGCCATGCTGGACCGGGTGCTGGTGGTGGATTGCGACGAGGCTACCCAGGTGAAGCGCGCTTTGGCGCGAGGCGGCTGGAGCGAGGAGCAAATACGCGGGATGATGAGCAATCAGGTTGGCCGTGCAGAGCGCCTGAAACGGGCCGATGACATCATCAATACGGATTGCGAACTGTCCGAACTGAGCGAGAGAGTGGCGGCGCTTGATCAAAAATACCGCCAGTTGGCTGCTCAAATGCTTTGATTTTGCCGGATGATCGGCGAAAATCAGCACAATACTTTTTCCGTGCCGCGCGTGATCCGCTACGAATATCCCCTCAACGAACGCATCCGCACCCTGCTGCGGCTGGAGGATTTGTTTGACCGCTTGAAATGGCACATTGAGGGCGAGCATCCGCTTAACCATCATGCCGCCTTGGTCACCCTGTTCGAAATTGCGGATGTCGCCGCGAGGGGTGATCTCAAGACCGACCTGCTGCAGGAACTGGAAAGGCAGCGCTCGACCCTGTCGGTGCTGCGCGGCAATCCCGAGGTGGAGCAGACCCGTCTTGACGGCGTGCTGCAGGAAATCGACGCAGCACACGCGGGCATCCACCGCATGGCAGGGCGAATCGGGCAGCATCTCAAGGAGGATGAGTGGCTTACTGCCGTGAGGCAGCGCGCTGTTATCCCGGGGGGGCTGTGCGAATTCGACCTGCCCGCCTACCACCGCTGGTTGCATGAACCCGCGGAGATCCGGCGTGCAAGCCTGCAACAGTGGCTGGCGCCCATGCTGCCGGTTCGTTCTGGCCTCGATATCGTGCTGCGCCTGATGCGCGAAAGCTGCAATCCGGGAATGCAGCAGGCAATCAACGGGGTCTATCAGCAGATGCTGGAAACCGGTGCCCGCCCGGCGCAGATGATCAGGATCGGGGTGGACGAGGAGTTTTGCTGCGTGCCGGAAATTTCCGCCAACAAATACATGCTCAATATCCGCTTCGTGCGCAGCCAGCCGGGCGAGTCCAAGGTGTGTGCGGACTCGATGCCCTTTGAGTTGACATTCTGTACGCTATGAACGGCCATCCCGAAAAGGCGCTGCGAGTGGCTTGCCCTGCTTGCGGTACGGAAGTGTTCTGGGACCCCCGCAACAAGTACCGCCCATTTTGCAGTGAGCGCTGCAAACTCATGGATCTCGGGCTGTGGGCGGCTGAGCGCTATCGGGTCGCGGGGGAGCCGGCCGAGCAGGAACCGGGCGATGGCATGGCCGGCAAGGCGTAGCCGGCCTTAGTCTCGTTCAAGCCTACTTGTAGGTTTCCACGCCGTGCTCGGTGCCGAGCAGCAGCACGTCGGCAGGGCGTCTTGCGAACAGGCCGTTGGTCACCACGCCAGTCAGCTGGTTGATTTCGCTTTCCAGCGCCACCGGGTCGAGGATGTTGAGGCCGTGCACGTCCAGAATGACGTTGCCGTTGTCGGTGGTAAAGCCCTCGCGCAGCTTGGGCTGGCCGCCCAGCTTGACCAGTTCGCGCGCGACATAGCTGCGCGCCATGGGGATGACTTCCACCGGCAGCGGGAACTTGCCGAGCACGTCGACCAGTTTGGTCTGGTCGGCCACGCAGATGAAGTACTTGGCGCAGGCCGCGACGATCTTTTCGCGCGTCAGCGCACCGCCGCCGCCCTTGATCATGTGGAAATTGCGCGTGATCTCGTCCGCACCGTCGACATAGACTTCCATGCCGCCCACGCTGTTCAGGTCCAGTACCTCGATGCCGTGGCTTTTCAGGCGCTTGGCGGTGGCTTCTGAACTGGCCACGGCGCCGTCGATGCGGCCCTTCACCTTGGCCAGTTCGTCGATGAAGTAGTTGGCGGTGGAGCCGGTGCCCACGCCGATGATGCCGCCTTTTACGTATTCGACGGCCGCACGCGCAACCGCCTGTTTCATTTCGTCCTGTGTCATTTCACTCGTCTCTTCGTCAAAATTTCCCGAAGATTAGCCGCAAAGCGTCTTTTTCACAAACCCCAATACGCGGGAATCCTGTTAATCTTTCGCCATCATGACATCGCAAATCAACGACTACCTCGAACGCATCCTGACTGCCCGGGTCTACGACGTGGCCATCGAGTCGCCGCTGGATCTGGCCGGCAATTTGTCGCGCCGACTGGGCAACACTGTTTATCTGAAGCGGGAAGACCTGCAGCCGGTATTTTCCTTCAAGCTGCGCGGCGCCTACAACAAGATGGCGCGCCTGACGCCAGCGCAGCTGAAACGCGGCGTGGTGGCGGCTTCGGCCGGAAACCATGCCCAGGGCGTGGCGCTGGCGGCGCAGAAACTGGGCGCCAAGGCCGTCATCGTCATGCCGGCGACTACGCCGCAGATCAAGATCGATGCCGTCGCTTCCCGCGGTGCCAAGGTGGTGCTGCATGGCGACTCATACGACGAGGCCTACGAACATGCCATGGAGCTGACCAAAAAGCTCAAGGGCACCTTTGTCCACCCCTACGACGATCCTGACGTCATCGCCGGCCAGGGCACCATCGCCATGGAAATGCTGCGCCAGCACCAGGACCCCATCCATGCCGTGTATGTGCCGGTGGGCGGCGGCGGGCTGATCGCCGGCATCGCCGCCTACGTCAAGCGCCTGCGCCCGGATATCAAGGTGATAGGCGTGGAGCCGGAAGACGCCGACGCCATGGCGCGCTCGCTTTGCCGCAACGAGCGGGTAAGGCTTGCGCAGGTGGGAATTTTTGCCGATGGCGTGGCGGTGAAGCAGGTCGGCAAGGAAACCTTCCGTCTCGCCCAGCTTTACGTCGACGAGGTGATCCGCGTCGACAACGACGCCATCTGCGCGGCGATCAAGGACGTGTTCGAGGATACGCGCTCCATCCTCGAGCCGGCCGGTGCCTTGTCGGTGGCGGGACTGAAAGCGGCGGTGGCCGGGGACAAGCTCAAGGGCAAGAATCTCATCGCCATCGCTTCCGGCGCGAACATGAACTTCGACCGTCTGCGCCACGTGGCCGAGCGCGCCGAACTGGGCGAAAAGCGCGAGGCCATTCTCGCTGTGACCATTCCCGAGACGCCGGGCAGCTTCAAGGCGTTCTGCTCGCTGCTGGGCGCGCGCAACATCACGGAATTCAATTACCGCTACGACGATCCCAAGCTGGCGCGGGTGTTCGTCGGCCTGCAGATCCAGGGCACGGGCGAAATCCAGAAACTGGTCATGCAGTTGAAGAAACACAAGCTGGAGGCAATCGACCTCACCGACAACGAGATGGCCAAGCTGCATGTGCGCCATCTGGTGGGCGGGCATGCGCCCCTGGCCAGCAACGAACTGATCTACCGCTTTGAATTCCCAGAGCGTCCGGGCGCGCTGATGAACTTCCTCAACAGCATGAGCCACGACTGGAACATCAGTCTGTTCCACTATCGCAACCACGGCACGGATTATGGCCGCATTTTGGTTGGCATCCAGGTGCCACCGAAAGAGAAGCCCAGCTTCCGGAAATTCCTGGACAAGCTGGGCTATCGCTATTGGGACGAAACCCGCAATCCGGCCTACAAGCTGTTCCTGGCTTGAGCGGATGGCTTCGCGCTATTCATTCTTTTTTCGTGCCGCAGGTGTTCATGCCAAGAATGCTATAGGCAGGGCAGATGCGAACCAGGCCGGTAACCAGCGGCAGCACGCCGATCCATGCCCATACCGGGCCGCCCATGACCGCCCAGGCGATCAGTGCGATGCCGACGACGATGCGAATAATGCGGTCTGTATTGCCAATGTTTGCAGTCATGTGGTCCTCCGTGTGTGGAAAATGTGGGCAGGATGGCCTGCCTCTCCAGCGGTTCGCTGGAGCAGACACAGTATAGCCAAATCGGCGCTGGCGCTGCTGTTGTCGGCGGCCCTTCCGCTGGCGTGGGCGGATGCCGGCGACGAGTTCCTCAAGGCGCGTGCATCCTGGGCTGCGGGCGACATGCGCGGATTCGAGCTTCATGCCGCGAAAATTCCCCACGACCATGTGTTGCGCCCGTACATCGAATATTGGAAAGTGGCGCGGCAATTGCCGGATGACGCCAAGGCTGCCGATTTCCTTGCGACTTATCCGGACGCATGGCTGGCGCAAAGGTTGCGCGGCGAGTGGCTGAAGGATCTCGGGCGCCGCGAGATGTGGGCTGCATATCTGGCCGAGTTCCCTAAACTGGCCCGGGCCGAAGTCACGCATACCTGTTTTGCGCGCCGGGCGGAATTGGCGCTGGGCAATCGCAGCGCACTGGCCGAAGCGATCGGCCTCTGGTTTACCGGCAAGGACATGCCGTCGGCCTGCACCCCCCTGTTCACTTCGCTGTTGGCCCAGGGCTTGCTCGGCGAGGAGGATGTCTGGAGGCGCCTGCGCCTTGCGCTGGAAGCAGGCAATCTTGGCGTGGGCAAATCGCTGCTCAACCTCATTCCACAGGAAAGCCGTCCACTCCAGGCGGAGCTGGATCGCGCCTACCAGAATCCGGAAAAATACCTGTCCGGCGCCGTCAATTGGAGCGTTCGTGGCCAACGCGAGATCGGCTTGTTTGCCTTTTCCCGCCTGGCAAGGACGGATACGGTGGCCGCCGCGCGCGCGCTGGAGCCTGTGCTGTCAAGCCTTGGCGAAACCGACCGGCAATACGCCTGGGGCTTGCTGGCGTTGGAGGCGGCGCGCCGCCATGAGCCGCAGGCGCTGCCCTGGTTCCAGAAGACCGCTGGTGTCGGGCTTTCCGATATCCAGCGCGAATGGTGGGCGCGTGCCGCTCTGCGCAGCGGGGACTGGCGAGCCTTACAGCAGGCGATCGCCGGCATGCGCGAGGATCTCCGCAAAGAGCCTGTTTGGCAATACTGGCAAGGCCGCGCCTTGAAGGCGCTGGGCCAGGCGCCGGCAGCCAATCGGATTTTTGCTCCCCTTTCACGCGAGCCTCATTACTACGGGCAACTGGCAAGCGAGGAACTGGGCACGATGATGGGGACGCAGACTATCAACATCGTGGTTTCCGGGGACGAAATTGCCGCTGTCGCACGCGATGCCGGCATTGCGCGTTCGCTGGCGCTGTATGAACTCGATCTGCGTACCGAAGCCGCCAACGAATGGATCTGGGCTGTGCGCAATTTCAACGACCGCCAATTGCTTGCCGCCGCGGAACTGGCAAGAAGGCGGGACTGGCATGACCGCGCCATCAACACGGCGGAGAAAACCCGCGAGCAGCACAATTTCGATCTACGTTTCATCGCGCCCTATCGCGAGTTGGCATCGAGGGAGGCGAAGGAAAACAAACTGGACGAAGCCTGGGTCTACGGGCTCATTCGCCAGGAAAGCCGCTTCATGAATGTCGCCCGCTCCAGCGTGGGCGCGTCCGGCCTGATGCAGATCATGCCCGCGACAGGACGCTGGATCGCCCAGCGCCTTGGCATCAAGAGCTTCAATACGCAGCATCTGAGCGAGCCCGAAACCAACATCAAGTTCGGCACTTATTACCTGCGCCATGTCCTGGATAGCCTGGACGGCCATCCGGTACTGGCGACCGCGGCCTACAATGCCGGACCCCGCCGCGCCCAGCGCTGGCGCGACAGCAAGCCGATGGAAGGGGCGATTTACATTGAAAGCATCCCTTTCAGCGAGACCCGGGACTATGTGAAGAAGGTCATGAGCAACGCCATGTATTATGCCTTGCGCTTCGGCCAGCCCTCCGTCCTGCTGGCAGACCACCTGGGCACGATTCCGGGCCGTGCTGTACCTCCTCCTCCGGCGGATGCCAACGACAAGCAGCCCAGTCTGGAGTCGAACGAGGGCGAAAGCTAAAATCCCCCCGTACCTTCCTATAGGCCAAAAACATGAGCTTCAACAAAATTTGCGTACTGGGCGGATCGGGCTTCGTTGGCACCGCCCTCGTCTCTGAACTGGCTGCGCGCGGCAAGCAGGTCAAGGTGCTGACCCGCCGACGCGAGCAGGCCAAGGAGTTGATCCTGTTGCCGGCTGTCGAGGTGGTGGAGGCCGACATCCATGACGAGCGCGTGCTGGCGCAGGCGTTTCGCGGCTGCGATGCCGTCGTCAACCTGGTCGGCATCCTGCACGAATCCAATCGGGGCAGGATAGACAAGCCGCAGGCGCGGCGCGGCGACTTCCACCAAACCCATGTCGAATTGCCGCGCAAGGCCGTCAATGCCTGCGCCCAGGCGGGCATATCGCGTTTTTTGCACATGAGTGCGCTGGGCGCGGATCCCACTTCGCGTTCCGCCTATCAGCGCTCCAAGGGCGCGGGTGAGGCACTGGTGCGCGAGGCCGGCTGGGATGCGTCCCCCAGCCCGGGCACGCTAGCCGGCGCCAAGCTGACAGCGCGGCGCGGCATGCAGATAACGATATTCCGGCCTTCGGTTATATTTGGCCCGGGCGACAGCTTCCTCAACTTGTTTGCGCGCCTGCTCAGGCTGTTGCCAGTGCTGCCGCTGGCCTGCCCTGATGCGCGTTTCCAGCCCGTGTACGTGGGCGATGTCGCCAAGGCCTTTGCCGACAGCCTGGATGACCTGGAAACCTTCGGTCGCACCTATGATCTGTGCGGCCCGCGCGAATACACCCTGCAGCAGTTAGTGCAGTATCTCAAGAAAGCGGTGAACGGCGGCAGCACGCTGCCGTTGTCCGACCGCCTGTCCTACCTCAATGCCTGGCTGCTGGAGTTGAAGCCGGGAAGGAAGCTGATGACGCGCGACAATTACTTTGCCATGCAGACCCCGAATGTCTGCGGCGACGGGAATGATTCGCCGCCGGGCTGGCAGCCGCAGGCGCTGGAAGCATTGGCACCGACGTGGCTCGCTGGCGCGCAGACGCGCAGCCGTTACGATGAATATCGCAACCAGGCGCACCGATAAGTGAGCGTGCCGTGAAAACCTACGTGGTGGGCGGCGCGGTCAGGGACCAGTTGCTCGGCCTGCCGGTGCAGGACCGCGACTATGTGGTGGTCGGCGCCACGCCGGACGAGATGGTCGCGCAGGGGTTCACTCCGGTCGGCCAGGATTTCCCGGTTTTCCTGCATCCGCAAACCCATGAGGAATACGCGCTTGCCCGCACCGAGCGCAAGTCCGGGCACGGCTACAAGGGCTTCACCGTGTATGCCGCCCCCGAAGTCACGCTGGAGGAGGACCTGCGCCGCCGCGACCTGACCATCAACGCCATGGCGCTGGACGAGCATGACGGCCTCATCGACCCCTACGGCGGCCTGGCTGACCTGCGGGCAAGGGTTTTTCGCCATGTGAGCGAGGCTTTTGCCGAAGACCCCGTGCGCATACTCAGGGTGGCCAGATTTTGCGCACGTTTCACCGATTTTTCGATCGCGCCTGAGACCTTGGCCCTGATGCGCAGGATCGTCGATGCCGGCGAAGTCGATGCGCTGGTGCCCGAGCGCGTATGGCAGGAACTGGCGCGCGGCCTCATGGAGGGGCAGCCCTCGCGCATGTTCATGACGTTGCGCGAGTGCGGTGCGCTGGCGAAATTGCTGCCGGAACTGGATGCCCTGTTCGGCGTGCCGCAGCCGCCCGAGCATCACCCCGAGGTCGATACCGGCAAGCATGTCATGCTGGTGGTCGACTGGGCCGCGCGGCAAAAATCCAGCCTGCCAGTGCGTTTTGCCGCCCTCACGCACGACCTGGGCAAGGGCCTGACGCCGCAGTCCTTATGGCCCAAGCATGTCGGTCACGAGGCGAAGAGCATCGAGCTGGTGCGTGGTTTGGGCGAGCGCCTCCGCGTGCCGGCGGACTGCCGCGACCTGGCGTTGGCAGTGGCGCGCGAGCATGGCATCGTGCATCGCGCCCTCGAATTGCGCCCGGGCACGCTGGTGGAATTGCTGGAACGCGTCGATGCCTTCCGACGCCCGCAGCGTTTCGAGGAGTTTTTGCAG